>NZ_JBHTRF010000127.1:0-13913 GCF_042796115.1 Kitasatospora sp. NPDC056446
TCGCCCACCCCCGCCTAGTGCGGGTCGCCCCGCCCCACCGGCGGTCCGCGGGCGGGGCCGCGGGCCGCCGCGCCCCGGTGCCAGCCGCTCGGCACCAGCAGGCCGCCGCCCGCGCGCACCGCGCCGGCGACCGCGGCCACCGCCTCGGCGAGCACGGCGGCCACCGCGGCCCGCGCGGGCGGGTCGTGCAGCCACACGCGGCCGGTGTCGAACCAGAGCGCGCCGGGCGTGCGGGAGGAGGACCGCAGGACGGGCGGCTGCCCGGTGGGCAGCGCGGGCAGCCGGGGCGGGCGGGCGAGCAGCGCCTCGACCAGCCGCGCCGGGCCCGGCGCGCCACCGGACGGGCTCACCACCGCGTACCCCTTGGCCAGGCGCTGGCGCAGCGGACCGGAACGGTAGAGCGCGACGAGCACGGCAGATCAGTCCTCCCAGATCCGGGGATCGTCGATGGCCCGCTCCCGGCGCCGCGCCTCACCGGCGGCCAGCCCGCGCAGCGGCGGCAGCAGGGTGAACGCCAGGGCCGTCGCGGCCAGCGCGGCCAGCGTGCAGACCAGCAGGTTCAGCGGGGACGGGGCGCCCCAGAGCGCGCCGGCGGAGTAGGCCAGTCCGAACGGCAGCCCCACGGCGGAGATCAGGCCCAGGGCGAGCGCGCCGCGCCGGGAGCGTGCCGTCTCCACGTACCGGGCGGCGTCCGCCAGCGCGGTGCCGGTGGCGGTCAGCAGGTCCGGCAGCCGGTGCTGCTCCTGGAAGCGTTCCAGCAGCTCGTTGGCCTTGGCGCGGGTGGTGATGTGCGAGGACCAGAGTGCCCGGCGCAGCTCGATCGCGCGCCGCTCCAGGCTCAGCAGCCGGTGCCCGTCGGCCTCGTGGGCGTGCAGCCCGGCGACCGCGTTGGCGAGCCGGTTGAGCCCGAGCACCTGGAGGCGTCCGAGCAGGAAGGTGTCGAGGTAGATCGTCCGGACCAGTGCGGCCGCACCGGCGTGGAACACCGCGTCGCCGCCCGGGTCGGGCGAGGTGCCGACGAACGCGGCGCCGTCGCGCAGCACCAGGGCCTGCCAGTCGGCGGAGAACCGCACCCGGCCGGCGAACAGTCCGTCGTCCTGCGGGTCGGGCGGGAAGCGCTCCAGCGGGGTGGCGGAGGCGAGCAGCCAGAGCCACTGGTCCCGGGCGCCCCAGGCGGCGTACGCGGCCGGCATCGCCTCGGGCGGGCTGCCGGCGGCGAAGGTGACGTGGCAGAGCGTCCAGGGGCGGCGGCCGGGCTGCGGCAGGCGGGCGCCGGGCGGCAGGGCGGCGGCCAGGAGGGCGCCGCCGCGGGAGGGGTCGGCGAGGTACGGGAGGTCGGTGAGCGGCTCGGGGGAGAGCCGGACGTGCAGGACGGCGAGGCCCTGGTGTCCGGCGGCGGGGCCGAGGACGGCGGGCAGCCGGAGGAGTTCGACGGCCTCGACGGCCGGGCCGGGGCCGTCGGGGTCCAGCGCGCGGTGCCACCGGGCGGGCCGCTGCGGCGAGCCGTACAGGGACTCGGCGACCCGTGGTTCGAAGTACGTCATCCGCCGGGCCCGGTCGGCCGCGCCGTCGCCCAGCGCCACCGGCAGCGGGCCCTCCGTCCAGCCCTTGAGGTCGGGTTCGTCCGCCGTCCCCCACTCGACCTCGACGACCACGAAGGCCGACCCCCGTCGTACGATCACGCGCACCTCATCCGTTTCCGCCCGTCCCGGAGTGGGCAATGGTAGCGAATCTGATGGATGGTCAATATGGCTTACACATAAGGAAATCGCCCTCCTGGGGCGCGCGGGGCACGAGGGGCGCGCGTGGTGCCAGAGCGCGCCCCCGGGTCGAGGTTGGTGGGGGCGGGAGCCGGCCCCGGGGTCACGGGGTCCCCGCGCGCGCTCGGCCGTCGCCGGTGCTCCGACCAGGGGCGATTTCCCATCGGCCGGGTCTGTCGCCTACAGTGGAACTACCGACGCGGGGTGGAGCAGCTCGGTAGCTCGCTGGGCTCATAACCCAGAGGTCGCAGGTTCAAATCCTGTCCCCGCTACCACCGGAAGCCGGGGTCGACGTGAAAGCGTCGGCCCCGGCTTCGTCGTTGTCCGGCCGGGCCGTGGGCGCTTTCCGCGCGGGCCGCCCCCGCTGCTTTCCCGTCCCCTCCGCTGCTTTCCCGTCCCCTCCGTCGCCTTCCCCTCCGTCGCCTTCCCGCCCGGTGCCGGCGAGCCGCTGCCGCCGGGCCTCCCGCCAGTGGATCGCCGACGAACCGCCGCCGCGCGGACCGGGCGGCGGCGATCCCGGATTCCGTGCGCCCGCAGAGGAATCCCGAATTCACGACCGGCGCGCGGAATCACCGCCGGGCCCCTCCGCCCGGTATTCGCGGCCGTTTCCGACGGCGGTCGAGGAGGGGTCGAGAGGTGCTGGAAAAGGCTTTCGGGCCGGGGTGGCCTGTGTTGTGGTGGGTGGCGGGAAGGCCCCGGCCGCGGACCGAAGGCGGCCGTGGGCGGGCGGAGCACCGCTGGTGAGCGGTGTAGACGCTCGCACATGGACGTGAGTGCGGCGGCTATGGGCCGACCCGACCCGGGGGGATTTGAATGGTGCCACGACGACGAACCGATCGGACGCCACCGGCGCCGCCGGCCAGTCGGACTCCTGTGATTCCTCCGTGTCTTCGAAAGAGGTGGTCGTGATGGCTGGTGTGGTGGATCTCGCTGTCGATGCCGGTGTCGTGCTGGTGGTCGGTGGGACGGGGAAGACGGGTCGGCGGGTGGCGGAGCGGCTGGTGGCTCGTGGGTACGGGGTGCGGGTGGGGTCGCGGTCGGGTGCGGTGCCGTTCGACTGGAACGACCCGGGGACGTGGGAGGCGTCGTTGGAGGGGGTGAGTGCGGCGTATCTGACGTACTACCCGGATCTGGCGTTCCCGGGTGCGGTGGAGGCGGTGGGGGCGTTCTCGCGGTTGGCTGCCGAGCGGGGTGTGGGGCGTCTGGTGCTGTTGTCGGGGCGTGGTGAGGAGGCGGCGGAGGCGGGGGAGAAGGCGGTGATGGAGTCGGGGGCCGCGTGGACGGTGGTGCGGTGCGCGTGGTTCAACCAGAACTTCAGTGAGTCGTTCTTCCTGGAGCCGGTGCTGGCGGGGGAGTTGGCGTTGCCGGTGGGGGGTGCGGTGGAGCCGTTCGTGGATGCGGATGACATCGCGGATGTGGTGGTGGCTTCGCTGACGGAGGCGGGGCATGGGGGTGAGGTGTACGAGTTGACGGGGCCGCGGTTGCTGTCGTTCGCGGATGTGGCGGTGGAGTTGTCGCGGGCGGTGGGTCGTGGGGTGCGGTTCGAGGCGGTGTCGGCGGAGGTGTACCGGGGGGTGTTGGAGGAGGCGGGGTTGCCGGGTGACTTCGCGGAGTTGTTCTCGGTGATCCTGGATGGTCGTAACGCGTCGTTGGGTGATGGTGTGCGGCGGGCGTTGGGGCGGGAGCCTCGGGACTTCGCGGACTACGCCCGGGACGCCGCCGCCACGGGCGTGTGGAACGTGTGAGCCGGCTCGTCCGGGGCGGCGCCGACCGGGCGCCCCCGGGCGGGCGTCGCAACGGAATCTGAACGGACTCTGGAGGTCTGGTCATGTCGGACGGCACAACGGTCTGGTCGAGCGAGTCGGGCATCGGCGCACTGCCCGGCCACATCAAGGGCTTCGGCCTGATGCACGTGGCGATGCGCCGGGACGCGGCGCGGCTGAGCGCCGCCGCCGCACGGGGCTCGTCGGGCCCGTCGGGCGCGTCGGGCTCCGCCGGCTCCGCGGCGGAGCTGGCGGAGTGGTTCGGGCGGCTGCGCGCGGTGATCGACTGGCACCACCACAGCGAGGACGAGATCCTCTGGCCGTACCTGCGGGACCGGGTCGCCGGCTTCGACGGCGGCGGGGTCCTGGAGGAGGACCACGAGGCGCTGGACCGGTCGATGCGGCGGGTCGCGGGCGTGCTCGGCTCCGGCCTGCGCGCCGAACTGCCCGAGGCCGCCAAGGGGTTCGAGGACTTGGTGCGCGAACACCTCGGGCACGAGGAGCCGGTGGTCTTCCCGGCACTGGCCGGACTGCCGGTGGACGAGTACCTGCGGGTGGAGCGCCGGATCATCCAGAGCGCGCCGACCCAGGTGATGACCTACCTCCAGCCCTGGATGTTCGACGGCGCGGACCCGGCGTCCGTCCGGGCGGTGTCGGCGACGATCCCGGCCCCGGTGCGGCTGATCGGGCGCACGGTCCTGGAGCGGCGGTACCGGCGCACCCTGGCACCGGTGCTCTGAGCCGGCCGGCCCGATACCCGGCTGCCTGGCCGGTCTGGCCGGTCTGGCCTGGCTGGCCTGGCTGGTCCGGCCCGGAACCCGGTGCCGGCGGCGTCCCGCCCGCGCACCGCAAGACGCGGCACGCGCCCTCTTGCGGGCCCGGGTTCCGGATGTCGCGGTTCCGTTGCGCGGTGCACCGCACGGTGGGCGGTGTCGTGTGCACCAAGTTCGTCGGCACCGCAGTCCGCGGGGCCGGGAGAGTGAAGGGGTCCTGAGATGCGTTCGGATCAGACCGCGGTTCCGCTGTCGTACTCCGCGCCGTCGGCCATCGGAGGCGTGGGAATGGGGAGTTCGGTGCAGGCCGTCGGGCAGCACAAGGCGACCGGGCCGCTGCTGGTCGGTGCCACCATCGCGATGGGGCTGATGGCGGGGCTGTTCTTCGCCTTCGACGTGGCGGTCATGCCGGGCCTCGCGGCCGCGGACGACCGGACGTACGTGACGGCGATGCAGCACATCAACAAGTCCATCGAGAACGGCATGTTCGGCCTGGTCTTCGTCGGCGCCTTCGCGGCGACGGGCCTGGCGGCCTGGCTGCAGCACAAGGCGGGCCGGCGGCAGGCCGCCCTGTGGACGGCGGCGGCGACGGCGCTGTACGTCGTGGCGCTGGTGGTCACCATGGGTGTCAACATCCCGCTCAACAACCAGCTGGCCGCGGCCGGTGACCCGTCCCAGATCCACGACTTCGCCGCCGTCCGCGCCCAGTTCGCCGATACCTGGGTCCCGGTCAACATGCTGCGCACCGCGCTGTGCGCGGGCGGCCTGGCCGCGCTGACCCGCTCCCTGGTGCTGCACGGCCGGTTCGGCCGCGCCGGCCGCTGAGGCCCGCACCACGACCGCACCGGGTGCCCGTCCGCCGTGACGCGGACGGGCACCCGCATGTCCCGGGACAGCAGGTCAGTGGCTGTCGCCCGGGCGGTGGACGGTCAGGCTGCCGTAGGCCGAGAGCGCGCCCGCCGGGTCGGCGGGCCTGTCCCGCAGCACGGCGTCCAGGAAGGCGAGGGTGGCCCCGGCGACGACGCGCGGGCTCTCGGTGCGGCCGAGGGAGCCGACGATCGAGGGCACGGGCGGCAGGTAGAGGGGGCCGTCCATGAAGGTGAGGTGCGCGGCGCCGGGGATGGTGAGCCGGTAGTTCGTCGCGGTGCCGGACGCGAGCGCCTCGGTGAGGCGGGGCAGGTAGCGCGGGTCGGTTCCCCGGGTGAGGTCCTGGGTGAGCGCCAGCGTCGGCTGGACGAGGGCGGGGGTGGCGGGGCCGTGCGGGAAGCCGTCCAGGTCGATGACGGCGCCGAACCGGTGGTCCTGCCGGGCCGCCTGGAGGGCGGCGGCACCGCCCATGGAGTGGCCGGTCACCGCGACGCGGGCGGTGTCCAGGCGTCCGCCCAGCGGGTCGGCGTTCCCGCCCCGGTCCAGACCGTCCAGCCGGGTGAGGACGAAGCCGAGGTCGGCGGCCCGGACCGCCGTCCAGTCGGCTGCCAGCTTCTCGTCCTGGGCGGCGTCGCCGCTGGAGGAGGTCTCGGTGGTGACCGTCCGGCCGTCGTCGAGGACGACGGCGGCGGAGTCGTACGGGTGGTCGAGGGCGGCGACCACGTAGCCGTGGCTGGCGAGTTCCTCCGCCCAGGCGGTGTTCTGGGTGCGCACCCCGCCCGACCCGGGGGAGAACAGGACGAGCGGGAACCGCTCGCCGCCATCGGCCGGCGGGGCGTTGAAGACCGCGTGGGTGCGGGCCCGGGGGACACCGTCGACCAGGAAGCCCGGCAGGCCGACCCCGCGGGCGAGGGCCTCGGACACGGTGCGCGCCTCGGCCTCCGTGCGTCCCAGGTACTGGGCCCGCCGGGTGCCCTCGGGGCTCTGCCGCGCGGGGTACCAGAGCTGGACGACGACGCTGCGCCGGTCGTCCGGATCGGCGGTGAAGGTCTCGGGGCGGAGCGGGTCGGTCCACTGCACCACACGGGTGCCGACGGCGAAGCCGCCTGACGGCTCGGGGAACACGGGCACGGGAAAGGCCCAGGCGGCCACCGGGCCCGCGGCGAGCAGGCCGGCGCAGGCCACCGACCCCGGCAGCGCCAGCCACCAGCGGGCCCGCCGGGCCGGCCGGCCGGAACGGCGCCGCAGCAGGGGGGAGAGGGCGAACGGCAACGCCAGGGCGGCGCCCGCCAGGGCCGGCAGCAGCTGCCAGCGGATGCCCGTCACGCCCAGCACGATCGCGGACGGCAGGAGTACCGCCCCGGCCGCGATCGTGACGCGTGGGCGGGCGGCGGGGGGAAGCCAGCGCGCCACCACCAGTGCGACGGCGCCCAGGACGGCAAGGATTTCGAGGGGGGACATGGACAGCCCCGTGATGATCTCGGTCACCCGGCCCATGCTCGGCGCCGGGCGGGCGCCGCGGCATCGGCCCCGGGTCGCCGGGGTCTGCGACCAGGGTCGCCGTCCGTGGGGGCCCGGGTGCCACCGGAGTCGCAGTCGAGCACGCCGGAGCAGCGGTTGCCCTACGACCACGGGAGGTCGTGGGACTCCTCCTGGGGTCGTATCCCGGCGCGGTGCGATCAGACGGCGGGATCATGTGCGACGCGGGGGCGGCGGCCTACCGTGACAGGGCTGCGGCAGGTGCCGGGCGGCGCGGGGCGTACGGTCCCCGTACCCGGCCCGGATCCGGCTGCCCGCGGTGGCGGTCCCGGCCGGGGCCGCCGTGACGCCGAACCGACAGGGACGTGTGATGACCGAGGCGGCCGCAGGGCCCGGCCACGCCCACCGGGTACCGGACCGTGTCCGAGACCGAGACCGAGACCGTGCCTGGGTGTGGATGCCGGTGCGGGCGTGGTGGGCGAGGACGGCCGCACGGCTGACGGGGTACGCCGACCGGGCCTCCGCACGGGCGGTGCGACCGGTGGCCGCCGCCGGGCGCTGGGGCTCCCGGCTGCCGCCCGTCCTGTGGGACTCGCTGCTGCCGGCGCTTCTCCTGCTCCACATCGTCACCACCCGCACGCCGCGGGAGCTGCCGCAGGCCCTGGCCCTCACCGCCGCCCTGGCACTGCCCCTGCTGTGGCGGCGCCGGGCCCCGCTCACGGTGTTCGGCGCGGTGGCGGCCGCGGCCTTCGTCCAGTGGCTGACGGGCGTCCAACTGCCCGCCGACGCCGCCCTGCTGGTGGCCCTCTACACGGCGGCCGCGAACTCGGGCCGGCGCGGCACCCTCGTCGCCGGCGCCGTCGTGGAGGCCGGGGTCCTGCTGGCCTGCCTGCGCTGGGCGACGGAAGGCGCGTTCCTGACCCCTTTCGTCGCGGTCACCGCGATGGTTGTCGCCGCCGCCGTCCTCGGGGTGAACGTGCGGACCACCCGCGCCTACCTCGCGGCCGTGGAGGGACGGGCCGCCCGACTGGAGCGGGAACAGGAACAGCAGGCGCGGCTGGCCGTCGCCGAGGAGCGGACGCGGATCGCCCGGGAGATGCACGACATCGTCACCCACAACCTGTCCGTCATGGTCGCGCTCACCGACGCCGCCGTCTACGCGCAGCACCGGGCGCCCGACAAGGCCACCACCGCGATGCTCCAGGTCTCCGAGACGGGCCGGCAGGCCCTGACCGACATGCGGCGCTCCCTGGGCATCCTGCGGACCGACGAACCGGACGCGGAGCGCCACCCGCCACCCGGCATCGCCCAGCTGGAGGCCCTCGCCGAGCAGATGTGCGCCGCCGGGCTGCCGACCCGCGTCGAGCTCCGGGGCGGACACGCCCACATCCCCGCCACCGCCCAACTGACCGTCTACCGCCTGGTGCAGGAAGCCTTGACCAACACCCTCAAGCACACACCCGCCGGCACCCGGGCGAAGGTCCGGATCGGGTGCACGACCGAGAGCGTCACCGTGGACGTCACCGACAGCGGGCCCTGCCCGGCACCTCCCGGCGCCACACCCCGTGGTGTCACGCCTCCCGGCGCCACACCTCCCGGAGCCGCACCCGCCGGCGCGTCCTTCACCGCCGCGTCCCTCACCGCCGCACCGGCCGGGCACGGCATCCCCGGCATGCGCGAGCGCTCGGCCGCCTACGGGGGGACCCTGCGGGCCGGGCCCCTCCCCGGCGGGGGCTGGCGAGTCCGCACCCGCCTCCTCCTCGGCAGCGGCGGAGCGGTGTCCGCATGACGATCCGCATCCTGATCGCCGACGACGAAGCGCTGCTCCGGATGGCCTTCGGCACGGTCCTGGAGGCCCAGCCCGACATGGCACCGGTCGGCGAGGCCGCGGACGGCGCCCAGGCCGTCCGCCTCGCCCGGGAACTGCGCCCCGACGTCGTCCTGATGGACGTCCGGATGCCCGGGCTCGACGGGATCGAGGCGACCCGGCAGGTCGTCCGGACCTCCCCGCGGAGCAGGGTGCTGATCCTCACCACCTTCGACCTGGACGAGTACGCCTTCGCCGGACTCACCGCCGGGGCCTCGGGCTTCCTGCTGAAGAACACCAGGCCCGAGGAACTGCTCACCGCGATCCGCTGCGTCGCCGCGGGCGACGCGGTGGTCTCCCCGCGGATCACCCGCCGCCTGCTGGAGCGGCTCCGCCCGAACATCCCCGACGGCGCCGGCGCCGACCGCGACGAGCGGCTGGGCCGGCTGAGCGCCCGTGAACGCGAGGTGCTCGTCCAGGTGGGCCTCGGCCTGTCCAACACCGAGATCGCGGCCGCCCTGTACCTCGCGGAGGCGACCGTGAAGTCCCATCTGGGGCGGATCCTGCAGAAGCTCGAACTCCGCGACCGGACACAGGCCGTGATCTTCGCCTACGACAGCAGGCTCGTCCACCCGGCATGACGCCGCCGCCGGAGGTCCTGTCCCGGGAGCGGGGAGGCCCTCGTCCGAGGGCGTCGGCACCCGCCTCCACCACGATCGGATGCGCCGGAGCGTGCGCCGGTGCGCCGGGTCGGTGACCTCGCCCAATTCACTTGCTGAGACACCGTGTTGGCGTGGGGCTCGGATGTGGTGGAGCATGGGCGGGCCCGGTCCCTTGCGGCGCGCTTGCGCCGCAGCCGAGGCGTTGTGCGCGTGCTGGGGGAGGAGGCGGGTCCGATGAGTCCGGTGGATCGTCCGTTTCTGGTCCGGGGGAGGGCGGTGCCCCTGGCCAGGTACCTGGCCGAAGAGCACCTCGAAGGCCTGGTGGCGTGCTCCTGCATCGGGAACGAGGTGAGCATCGACCTCGCCGACACCCGGATCCTGGTCAGCCTGGTCGACGTCGCCGACATGGTCAGGCTCAACTTCGACATGGTCCAGGACGGGCCGGCCAAGTCCCGGTCCTGGTCGCGCCGACTGCCCGTCGGCACCGGCCCGCGCGAGATCGCGGCCCGGATCGCCCTGGACGTCCGCACCCTGGAACGCGAACTCGCGCCGCTGCGCCGCCGCCCGCCGACCGTCCCGGAGCAGCGCCGCCGGAAATGACGGGTGCGGCGCCGGTAGCCCCGCGCGTAGCATCGAGGACCGATCACCGGATCGGGGCGCTTCGGCGGGGCGCGGGCGAGCGGCGCCGACCATACGGCGCGGACGAGGGGGGCGTGTTGGCGGATCGTCATGTCCGGCGGACCTTGGCGCTGAAGAGCGGGCTGCTGTGGCTCGCCGTCTGGTGGCTGTGGATGCCGCTGGTCGCGCTGCTGGTGTGGCTGGTCAAGCACCTCGCGTTCGGCGGCTTCGGCCAGCAGGACCAGAGCTACGTGCTGCTGCTCCAGCAGCAGTTCTTCCCGCACGGCGGGCCGCTGGACGCGACACCCCTGTTCTGGGTCTGGCTCGCGGTGGGGCTGTGCGGCACGGTGGGCGCGGTCGTGTACGTCGCCGAGGAGGCCGGGCCGGACATCAGCTCGCTGCAGCGGACCGTGGCACTGACGGTCGTCCTGCTGGCGGTGGCCGGCTCGCTGGCGCGAGTGGGCACCGGCCTGTGGGACAACGACAAGGACGCCGGCCGCTACTACGCGGCGGCGACCGTGCTCGACATCCCGGCCGGCGGGGCGGGCACGCCGCGTTCGGTGCTGCCGGTGACCGAGCACACCCACCCGGGCGACGGCGACCGCTGCGACCTGGTCGGCACCGCCGACGTGCCGGCCTGCGTGAAGACCATGTCGATGCCGGACTTCCAGTTCGAGGCCCGCACCGCCTCCTACGCGGCGGCCACCAAGGCGCTCACCGACAGCGCGGGCCAGTCCTCCGGCGTCCACCTGATGGGGCACAGCCTGCACTACCTGCCCGACGCCTCACAGCGCGGCGGGGTGTGGACGGCCGTCCTCGACGGCTCCGGCGAACAGCCGATGGAGGGCGTCGCCGTCTGGGACGGCCGCTCCAACTCGGTCGCCACCTGCGCGTTCCGCGGCGACCACGCGTTCGACCGGGCCTTCGGCGGGACGGGCGCCGTCAGCCTGCGCAACCTGCTCGCCGAACGCTTCCCCGGCCTGGTCTACAGCGACCAGGACATCTGGGGGTACTGCGACGGCGCCGACCCCCGCACCGCCCAGCCGGTGGTGGTGATCTCGGTGACGCGGCAGACCGGCTGGCAGCAGCGCACGGTCCTGGAACCGGCCGGGGTGCTGGTCCTGCGGGGCGCGCCGGACGGCCGCCCGGACCTGACGTACCGGGCGGACGCGGCACCGGGCGACCTGCCCGGCGGGGTGTACCCGGCCTCGGTGGTCCGGTCCCAGATCCACGAGATCCAGTGGCTCGGCGGGCGCGGGGCGAAGGACGACCGCGGCTTCGGCTACGCGCACACCTCGGCGTCGACCAACGCCGGCAACCCGGGCGAGTTCCTGCTGCGCTCCAAGACGGACGGCCACCTGTACTACGTGACGCCGCTGGTGCCCCGGGAGAGCTCCTCCCAACTGGTCGTCGCGTTCGCCGTCCTCCAGGCCGACCGGGTCGGCCACGGCCTCAACGACCTGCACGTGTACGTGCGCGGCGACGGCGGCCCCTCGGTGAACCTGGACGTGCTGGCCAGCCGGATGGTCTCGTACATGGCGCAGCAGACGTCGATCACCATCAGCGCCGGGCCGGGCGGCGCGCTGCAGGAGATCGTCCCGTTCGGCCGGGACATGTGGCGCGGCTTCGTGGACTTCAACGGGCAGACCCAGGACTACATCGACCTGTCGGGCGACGCCACGGTGACGCCCAACCTGGTGTCGCTGAACGGGGCCATCACCCCGCCGGGCGGCGGCCAGCCGGTCCCGTCGCCCTCGGCCTCGCCCACCGCGCCGTCGACCGGCGCGCCCTCGCCCACCGCGCCGCCGACCGCGCCGCCCACCGGCACCCCGCCGGGCGTGCCCGCCGGCGGATGCGGCGGCGACCCGGCGCAGTTGACGACCGGACAGCTCGCGGCCTGCGTCGCGGAGCTGTCGAGGCAACTGCAGGGACGCGTCCAGGACCCGGCGCCCGTCCGGCCCTGAGGCCCGTTGTCCGTTACGGGGCGACCGCGCCCCGAGCCTCGCGAAATGGAGCCACCGTGTCCTCGAACGTCTTCCGCAGCGGCATCGGGTGGCTGCACCTCGACCGGGGCCCCGACGGGCTGAGCGTCTGGAGCGTGGCGGAGGCACCGAGGAGCGCGCTGTACGAGGCCGCCGTCGAGGTCAACATTCTGCTCGAAGGCAGCGATGACATCGACCGGGCCGACCTCACCCTGGTCGGCGAGGTGATGGGCAGGATCGACCACTACCTGGAGACGGGGCTCCGCTTCGTGGGCGAGGCCGTGGAGGCCGACCCGGCCTTCTTCGGCCTCACGGAGCCGGAGGCGGAGTCCTACCGGGGCCTGCCCGCCACCGATGTTCCGCTGGACTCCCCGCAGCTCAACTTCTACGCCGACGAGTGGCACCTGCGCTTCGCCGAGGGGCGTCTTCCCATCTGCGACCCCTACGGTCTCGCGGTCGTGTTCCACGGGCAACGGCCGCTGCGGATCGATGACTTGAGCGATGCCACTGACGTCGACGTCGATGTCGACGTCAGTGTGGATGTCGACGGCAGTGGCATCGCCGGTGGAGCGGACGGCTCGGGGCGGCAGGGACCCTAGCGCGTCACCAACCAGGACAGGGTCGCGGTGAGGTTCGCACGCAGCGCCGGGTCCGCCACGGCCGGGGTGGGGTCGGTGGCGACGGCGGTGAGCAGGTGCGGCCGCGAGCGCGGCCCGGTCAGCTTGAGCTCGTCGAGGCCGAGCGCGGTGCGCCCGCGCAGCCCGGCGAGCTCCCGCCCGTCCAGGAACCAGCGCAGCCGGGTCCCGGCCACCGGGAGGTCGACGGTCAGCCGGTCGGCGGCGGTGAGCCAACTGCCGGTGGCGGTGGGGCTGGTGAGCGGGGTCGCGTGACGGTAGAACCCGGCGATCATCGCCTCGCGGCCCGGCAGGTTGAACTCCCGCCCGAGCGAGCGCATGATCGAGTTGTCCGTCGGCCGGTACAGACCGGCCGGGTAGTAGCCGCCGCCCTCGTACGCGCCGACCGTGCCGCCGTCCGGGGAGGCCTGGCCCAGCCAGCGGGACCACTTGCTGCCCTGCTGCCGCATCCGGTCGGCCGTCAGGGTGCTGATGTTGGCCTCGGCCGGCTCGGCCCCCTGGTACGTCCCCTGACCGTCGTACGCGTACTCGTCGGCGAGCTTGCCCAGCGAGTGCCCGGTCTCGTGCACCGCGATCTGCCCCGACCTGGCGTTCCCGCCCGCCACCGTGGCGATGCCCTCGTAGCCGAGCGGGGACTTGACGTCGTTGTAGCCGGCGCCGCCGTACTTGGCACTGTTGGCCACCACCAGTACCAGGTCCGCCTGCGGGGCCTTCGCCGCGTACCGCTCGACCGCCTTCTCGTCCACGCAGAGCAGCCGCTCCACGCCGTCGCACCAGAAGTACGAGCCCAGCGCGGTGTGCCGGACCGTCGCCTGGTCCGGATCCCCGGTCACCCCCGACTCCGGCGAAACGGCGGACACCGCCCAGACGTTGAACAGCCCGCGGTAGGTGGCGTACGGCTCGACGGCGGTCACCTCGCGCCACTTCTCGGCGGCGTCCGCGCGGAACTTCTCCTGCTCCTGCGCGTCGTAGCCGTCGCCGATCACCACCACGTCCAGCTTGGTCGCCGGATCGCCGTTGCGGACCAGCGGCGTCACGTCCCCGTCGCCCCGCACCGGGGCGATCCCCTGCGGGGCCGTGGCGAGGAAGGGGGAGGCGGTCGGCGCCTGGGCGCGGGCGATACTGCCGTCCTCGGCGAAGACCTCCACCGGGCGGGTGGACGGAGCGGGGGACGGATCGGGGGATGGCGCGCGGTCGGCCGGCGCGCTCCAGGCGGGAGTGGAGCCGAGCAGGAGCGCTGTGGCGAGGGCGGCGGTGAGAAGGGTGGCGGTGGTTCCGGCGGCTGGTCGGTGCACGGGTGTCGTCCTCCTGGTCAGGGGTCTTTGGGCTGCCTCCTTCCCGTGGCGAGAACCTGACAACCGTGCGAAACGCAAGGAGCCGGGAGCACCGCCCGTACGACTGGGGGCGGTGGTGCCCGGCTCTTTTGCGTTCTGTGTTCTCTGCTTCGTTGTTTTAGGTGGTGGTGGTGGTGGTGGTGAGGTGGTGGTGGAGGTTGGTGAGGGCGTGTTGGGTGGCGGTGGTGTGTTTGTAGGTGAGGTTGGTGAGTTTGTGGAGGAGTTTGGGCCAG
>NZ_JBHTRF010000128.1:0-13789 GCF_042796115.1 Kitasatospora sp. NPDC056446
GACTTCCCGCGCGCCCGTTGTCCCAGTCGACGCAGAACTCGTTCGCGGCCTCGGCCACACCGTCGAGGGAAAGGAACTCGGTCAGGACCACCTTGCGCATGCTGAACTCCTCCGGCTGAGCGGGATACCTGCCCACTCCGACCGCCCGGACCGCCGGAACTCATCGGTGCGCGCCCGGTCGGATTCCGACGGCACGCCCCCGGCCGCGGCACGCCCGGTCAGACGGCGGAGAAGTGCAGCTTGAACGGCGAGCCGTCGCGGCGGGGTGTCCAGCCGTCCGAGCGCGCGGCCCGGATGCCCGCGGCGACCTCGCGCGGCAGGACGAGCTCGGCCGGCGTCGGGCCCGGTTCGAAGACGGAGGGCCGGCCGGTCTCCACGACGAGCGTCGTCCCGGGGCGCTCCGCGTCCTCCACCGCGTAGCCCAGGGTGCTGGGGTCGTAGTCGCAGCACCAGTGCCTGCTGCTCAGCCGCCAGCGGTACTCGACGCCGTCGACGACGATGCGGCGTGAACCCTTCTTCGCCAGTGCCACGTTCGGCCCCTTCCGTTCCCGCCCGCCGGTTGCCTGCCGCGCGCCAGTCTCCCCGGTCGGCGCCCGGGTGTCACCGGGATTCGGCCCGGGCCCGGCGTCCAGGGGCGGGAGCGGGAGCGGGAGCGGGGGCGTCCGGCGGGGTCAGCGGGTCGGGCGGATCATCGCGGCCAGCCGGGGCGAGTCCGCGGTGGCCGCCTGGGCGTTGAACTCCCGGTAGCCCCAGGCCTCGTAGCGGCGCCGGACCTTCCCGTCCCCGGCGAGCGGGTTCACCATCAGCGCGACGCGGCCCTCGGTGCGGCCGGTCAGCAGCGCGTCGTGGATGCGGCGGGCGGCTCCGGTCCCGCGCCACGGGGTGCGGACGCCGATCTCCCGCAGGGCCAGGACCGGGGCGTCGGTGAATCCGTCCGGGAGGGGCTCGGTCATGCGCTTCCAGTACGGGTCGCCGGCCGTGACGGTGTTGCCGTAGGCGTAGCCGATGGGCAGGTCGCCGTCGTAGCCGAGGACGAGTGCGAAGCCGGGTTCGGCGGCGTGCCGGTCGAGGCGTTCGGCGAACACGTCGGCGCGGTAGTTCGGCAGGTGCAGGAGCGGGGCGCGCACGTCGGCGTACACGTCCAGCAGGTCGCGGCGGGCTTCGGGGGCCAGGGCGGTGTGGTGGCGCGGTTCGACGGTCACGCGGGGGCTCTCCGGATGTCTGCGGGCGGCGGCGGGACGGGCGGCGGGGGCGTACGGGGGCCCGGGCGTACGGGGGTGCGGGCGTACGGCCTAGGCGAGGCGTGCCACGGCCAGGGACAGCGCGCGGTCGAGCGCCGCGTCCGCGTCGCACGGCACGTCGGGCCGCACGCCGGTGCCCTCCCAGTTGGTGCCCGAGACCGGGTTGACCGCGCGGGCCACGGGCACGCTGAGCTCCAGGTGCGGGTGCACCGTCCAGCCCTCGCGCGGGTGCGCGCCGCCCCGGGTGGCCTCCCCGACGACCTCGGCGCGCCCGAGCTGCTGCAGGTCGTAGGCGAGTTCCTCGGCCGCGGAGAAGGTGTCCCCGCTGGTCAGCACGAAGAGCGGCTTGTCGGCGCCGAAGCGGGCACCCGGGACGAACGGGGGCGTCCAGGACTGCGCGGCCGCCTCCCCCTGCCGCGAGAGCATGGTGTTGAGGTGGGTACGGCCGTCGAGCAGGTAGCCGCAGACGAAGGCGACCGTGTCCGGATCGCCGCCGACGTTGGCGCGCAGGTCCAGGACGAGGGCCCGGGCGGGCGCCACCAGGGAGAGCGCCGCCGCCAGCGGCTGCGCCGCCCAGTCCAGCGGGAACAACAGGGGCGCCATCCCCAGGACCGCGACGCCGCCGTCGAGGAGTTCCACGCGCGGCACACCGCCCAGGGAGGCGTCGAACTGCCTGCGCATCGCGGCCAGTGCCGCCGCGCCCCGCTCGGGCGGCACCGGCACGGCGTGGTACTTGAGGGCCAGGTGCAGGTCCCCGTTGACGGACCGCAGGTCAGCGGTGACCGCGTCGGCCAACTCCTCGGCGGACCGGGCCCGGTAGGAGCCCTCGGCGCTGCGGCGTCGCAGCAGGGCCGCCAACTGCCGGGCGGCGTCGGGGAAGACGTAGTTCTCGCCGACGAGGGCGGCGATCGACTCGACGACGGCGACGGCGTCCGGCGCGTCCGGCGAGATCGGGGCAGCCGGCGAGGTCGGCGCGTCCGGTGAGGCCGGTGAGGTCGGCGCGTCCGGTGAGGTGGTGGAGGTCATGGCAGGGAGTAGACCAGCGGCTTGCCAAAGCGTCAACCGTACTTAACGCTTGATTCGGTGAGCCACCAACCAGACGAAGACGTCCAGCGGATCAGCACGCCCATGCAGCACACCGCACTCGCCCACCCCCTGCGCCAGCGCCTGCTCTGGGCCCTGAGCGCCCGGCCCTCGACGATCAGCCGGCTCGCCGCACAGCTGGGAGCCAACAAGGGCAGCGTCTCCCACCACCTCAGGGTGCTGTGCGAGGCGGGCCTGGTCCAGGACGCCGGAACGCGACGGGTGCGCGGCGGCACCGAGAAGTACTACCGGCGCACCGCCCAACGCCTCCGCGTCGACGAACCGCAGGCCGAGGGCACGGCCGCGCTGCTCGGCGCCGTAGCACAGGAACTGGACCGCTCACCCGCCGACCACCTCCTCACCCTGCGCCACCTGCGGCTCGGCCCGGCCAAGGCGGCGCGGCTCGCCGAGGCGCTGGCCGCACTGGTCGACGGGACGGAGGAGGACCCGGAGGGCGAGCCGGTGCACGGCCTCCTGGTGACGCTCTACCAGCAGCAGCCCGCGCCGGGGCGGCCCGGGGCGGTCCGGGGCAGCGCCGAAAGTCGGGTGACCCCGCCGGAGGCACCGGCGACACTGGCGCCATGACCGGTTCCGCACCGCCCGCACCGCCCCGACCGCCTCAGCCGCCCCGACCGCCGCAGCTGCTCCGGCCGCGTGCCCTGAGGCCCGGCGACCTCGTCGTCATCGCCTCGCTGTCCGGTCCGCTGGCGGAGGCCCACGAGCCCAACGTCGAGCGGACGGTGGCCCTGTTCCGGCGGCTGGGCTTCCGGGTGCGCCGGGCCCCGCTCCTCCGAGCGGGACGCGGCCACTGGTGGAGCGCGGGCACGCCGGCGGAGATCGCCGGGGAGCTCAACGGCCTGCTGCGCGACCCCGAGGTGCGCGCGATCGTCGCGAGCGACGGCGGCCAGAGCGTGCTCGGCTACCTCGACCTGATCGACGTCGAGGCGGTCAGGGCCGACCCCAAGCCGATCCTCGGCTACAGCGACATCTCGCTGCTGCACCTGGCGCTCCACGCGCGCACCGGCCTGGTCGGGTTCCACGCCGACATGGCCGTCCCCGGCTTCGGCGAGGCCTGGCAGTCCGCGCCCGCCGCGCGCCAGGCAGAACTCGCCGCGCTCTACACGAAGTTGCTGACCGGCACCGAGGCGATCGGCGCACTCCCGGCGAGCCCGTCATGGGAGTGCTGGCGCCCCGGCCGGGCCGAGGGCCCGCTGATCGGCGGGGTGATCAACCGCATCGTGCTCGCGCAGGCGACGCCCTTCGCCCTGGCGCCCGAACGCTTCGACGGCGCGGTGCTGTTCTGGGAGGAGATGGGCGGCCTCGCCTCGTACGTGTGGAGCTACCTCCAGGTGATGCGGCACAGCGGCATCCTCGACCGGATCGCCGGCATGGTCGTGGGCGTCCCGCGCGAGATCGGCGGACTGGAGCCCGGCGCGTCCCCGACCCTGCGCGAGATCGTCCTCGACGTCCTCGGCGACCGTGACATCCCCGTCCTGGGCAACGTCGGGTTCGGGCACGCCGGCCCGAACCTGCCCCTGCCGGTCGGCATCCGCGCCGGCCTCGACGCGGGCCGGCGGACCCTGTCCCTGCTCGAACCGGCGATGGTCCCGCCCCCGCCGACCCCACCGGCCGGGTGAGGGTACGGAGTTGTGAGCGTCCGAGGAGGTCCGACCGGTGCCGAGGAGAAGGAGGAGAAGCCTGCGGCCCCCAGGTGCCGGACGGCAGACGGCGGGTACGCTGCCATCACATCTCGGTGCGTTCGGGGAGTGGGCGGCATGACCGATTTTCCAGCGGAGTTGACCACCGGTGAGCGAATTCGGATGCTCCGGGAGCGGCAGGGCAAATCGCGCGCGGTAGTGGCCGGGCTGGTGGGTCGTAGTGTCGAGTGGTTGAAGAAGATCGAGACCGGTGAGCGCGAGCTGCGGAACGTGACGCTGCTGAACAAGCTCGCCCAGGTGCTCCACGTCGACAACCTCTCCGTGCTGACCGGGGCGGACGTCAGCTTTCCCGTCACCGACACCGGGAAGCTCAGCCACCCGGCCGTACCGCTCATCCGGGACGCCATGCACACCGCCGCGTTCCAACCGGCCCCGGCAACAGTGGCCACCCCGGAGGAACTCAGGGGGCGGGTCGAGCAGGCCTGGCTCCTCTGGCACACGGACCGGCACCAGCGGACGGCGGTGGGGGCGATCCTCCCTGATCTGATCCGCACCGCTCACGCCACGGTTCGGGTCGTCACGGGAGTGCAACGCCGCCAGGCGCAGGCAGCCATGGGCGATCTGTACCGACTGGTTCAGCGGATGCTCGCCCACATCTGCGAGCCGGAACTGTACTGGATTGCCCTTGACCGGGCGAGGGCGGCCGGCGAGGACGCCGACCAGCCCCTGAGCCTGGCCCTGGGGGCTTGGACGGTCAGCATCGGGCAGAGGGCCGCCGGATTCACCGAGGAGGCCGTCCGTACGGCAGAGCTGGGCTTGGACGTGATCCGCCCGCTGCTGGAGGACGGAAAGCCGGAGGTGGTGGCAGCGTACGGGCAGCTCCACCTCCAAATCGCTTGCAGCTACGGCCTTGACGGGCAGTCGGGGCCGGCCGGTCGACACCTCGACGAGGCGGGGAGGGCGGCGAACAGGCTGCCTGCCGGCTATTGGCACCCGCAGTCGGCGTTCGCCGAGAGCAACGTCCACGTCCACGCGGTCTCCATCGCCGTGGGCCTGGCCAAGCCGGGCGAAGCCCTCATGAAGGCCGACACGATCGACCCGCAGACGATCGGCAGCCTGGAACGGCGGTCCCGCCTGCTGCTGGACGTCGCGTACAGCCACCATCTGAAGAAGGAGACTGCCGCAGCGGTGCACTACTTGGGCGAGGCCGCGAGGTTGACCCCCGAGGGCGTCCGCTTCGTTCCCGGCGCCCGAGCCCTTGCGGTCCAGCTGGAGAAGACCGCCAAGGGGCCACTCAAGGCGTCCGCGGTGGCCCTCTCGGAGTCACTGGGTGTAGCGGCATAGCTCGATAGGGTTACGGGTACACGCTGTACCCCTCCGTGTTCTCGAGTGCCCGTACCTTCCCGGGGATGTGACGGGCATTCGACTGTCACCCGGCAGGCGACGACCTGTCTGGCCCGACCAGCACGGAGGTATCGAGATGGGCAAGCGCGGAGGCGGCACCGGCTCGGGTGACGGCGGCAAGCAGCAGGACGACAGCAACAAGGGCTCCGGCCATGGTGGTGGCGGCTCGGACGAGGGCGGCAACACCTCGGACGGCCAGAACCCGGCGGGCGGTAAGTAGTCGGTGACCGGCGAGACGCACGACGAGGCGGGCCCCCAGGGGCTCGCCTCCGCACTGGTGGCCGGCGGCGCACTCTCGTCGGAGTGGCTCCCGGCGTTCACGGCCGTGCGCCGCGAGTTGTTCGTCCCCGACCGCATCTGGCCCGGCATCGCGGACGGCACCAGGCAGAACCCCCTCGTGGACCGTGCGACGGACCCCGGGGCGTGGGAGCGGGCGGTCTACTCGGACATCCCGCTGACCACCCAGTGGGACGACGGCGAGCACCAGGGGAACGGGCTCGGCACGACCCCGACCTCCTCCGGTTCCATGCCGACCATGGTGGCTTCCATGCTCCGGGATTTGGACGTCCGCCCGGGGGACAGGGTGCTGGAGATCGGGACCGGCACGGGCTGGAACGCCGGACTCCTCTCGCACCGCGTCGGGGGCTCCAACGTGGTCACGGTGGAGTACGACCCCGCGGTGGCGCAGGGTGCCCGGGAGAACCTCCAGCGGGCCGGGCTCGCGCCGACCGTGGTCGAGGGCGACGGCCGGCAGGGGTGGGCCGAGGGCGCACGCTATTCCCGGATCATCGCCACCTGCTCGGTGCTGGAGATCCCTCCGGCGTGGCTGGAGCAGTCGGCCCCCGGAGCGGTCATCGTCGCGCCGTTCGGGACCGAGTACGGCGGGGAGCAGATCGTCCGGCTCACCGTGAACGGGGACGGGACCCGGGCGGTCGGCACCTTCACCGGCGGCTCGGCGTTCATGCGCATCCGTCAGCAGCGCACCGAGCGGCCGCCGTTCGACGACTACCTGCACGGGGTGGAGTGGCCGGCCGGTGCCGAGAGGAGCGTCACCGCCCTGTCCCCGTGGGACACCGGGAACTGGTTCCGGCAGTTCGTCATCGGGCTCGGCGTGCCGGGGGCGTTCTGGCGGGCCGAGCGCTACGAGGACGGCGCGTACACGCTGTGGCTCTACAGCCGGGACAGGCAGTCGTGGGCGTCCGCCGACTACGTGCGGGACCGCACCGAGTACGAGGTGTACCAGTCCGGCCCGCGCCGGCTCTGGGACGAAGTGGAGGCCGCCTACTGCTGGTGGGACGACCGGGGCCGCCCCGGCCACGAGCGGTTCGGACTGACCGTCACCCCCGAGGGCCGGACGGCCTGGCTCGACTCCCCGGAGCTCCCGGTCCCTCGGCAGGGCTGACGGGGCGACGACCGCCGGCGGGGCCGGGGGAGTCCGCCGCCGCCCTCACGGCTCCCCGTGGCCGACCCTGGTTCCGCTCGGGGTGGCCGACAACGTCATCGGGTGGGCAGACGGCGGGAGTTCGCGCGCGGGAAGGGGGGCCAGCCGACGTCCCGCGCGCTGCGAGCAGGGGCCGGGGCGTGGCCGGCGGCCCGGCCTCCGGGGCAGGTGCGGTCTGCGGCGTACCGCGTCCGTGTACAGCGCGGTCGTCAGGTCGCCCGGCTCACCCACCTGCTGGCTGGTTCACCTGGGCGCGACCGGTCGTCAGGCGGCAGGCCCCGTCCAGCGCCGGCGGCAGCGAGCCGGGACCATGCCTGCGCGGAGTCCGGCGAGCCGGTTCACGCTTCGGGGCCTTTCTGAAGTCGGTCGGCGACAGCGAGGGCGATCGATTCGGTGATCGAGTCGGGTTGCCATGCCCACTGTCCGTTGGGGTTGCATTCAAGGAAGTACCAGTCACCAGCAGCCGTGACGGCGAAATCGAACGCGCCGAAGGCGAGTCGGCAGGTGGTGAGATAGGCCGATACCGAGCGCGAGACCCGGGCGGGGACGTCGATCGGACTGCACTGCATCAGGGACTGGCGCTGCCGCCAGTCGAGATCGGGACTGTCGATCCGGACCGCGAACAGCCGGTTTCCCACCGCCGTGACCCGTACGTCGAATGCCTTCTCCACCTTGACTTGGAACAGGTGGGGGCAGGCGGCCACCGCAGCGGTGATCTCGTGCGCGCGCACCTCCCGCACCCACACCTGCTGCGCCTGGCCGTCAACCTTGTACGGGGTGTTCCACAACGGCTTGTAGACCACTGGGCCGCCCTGATGGGAGACGAACTCCCGTGCCGTGTCAGGGTCGTTGGTGATCACGGTGCTGGGGATCGAGAAGCCGCTGCGCTGTGCGGTGGCGAGCTGGGCCGGCTTGTACTCCGCCGCCCGGTTGTTCCACGGGTGGTTCACGTAGTGGGCTCCGGGGAGCGACGCCAGGATGCCGCCGACGCCCCACAGGGATTGTGATCCGGCGAACCGGCGGTCCTGTTCGTCCAGTTCGCTCGGCCCTTGGAAGGGCGAGGGGCGGCGTGTCCAGACGGAGCGGACTCCGGTGAGGTCGAGTTCCCGGCTCGGCGTGCGCAAGGTGCCACGCTGATCGCCTGTGCGATACGTGGTGGTCAACGCGGCACCCGCATGCAGGTCGACGCCGGGGTCGAGACGGACTGCCGGGACACGGCGTTCCGCGAGGATCCGCAGGACCACGTCGGCGGTCACGTCATGGTGGTTGGTCAGTACCAGCACCGGCCCGCCGGGTTCTGCCGTCACCAGCTGCTGGGGTCCTGATCCGTGTCCGAGTTGTTATCGGAATCCGAGTTGTCGTCGGAGTCGTAGCTGTCCGGGCCGCTGGTGCTCGTACTGTTCTGCGTGCTGCTGTTGACGTTGGTGCTCGTGGAGTTCGAGGGGCTGCTGACAGCCAGGTGGTCGCCGAGCTCGACCATGCGGCCGGCTCCGTCGATGATCACGGCGATCTGAGTCTCGGGGTCGATCACCGGGGTAGGCAGGGAAACCAGGTCGGTCTCGGCGTACGGCGCCATGCGGGTGGTGCCCCAGGGCGCGCCGTGGTCTCGCGTTTCCATCGTCCGACTCCCATTCTTCCGACTGCTCGTACGGATGGCACTCCCTCTGCCTGGGCGGAGGCCGTGGGCGGGTCGCGGCGGCGTGTCGGTGCTCGATGCCGCGTAGTCGACTACCACAATTGTGGTACCACACCTGGGGTAGTGTAAACAAGGCGCTTGCGAACAAGGAGAATTGACTGTGAATCAGGATCGTCGGAGCCTGCTGGGCGACGCGGCTGTCGAGGTGCTGGCCGAGGCCGGCGGGCGCGGCCTGACCCACAGGGCCGTCGACGCGGCCGCCGGCGTGCCACTGGGGACCGCGAAGAACTACTACCCGACCCGGGATGCCCTGCTGCACGCGGTGGCCGATCGATGCGTGAAGCAGTACCACGCGACAATGGCGCAGGTGGCGGCCTCCGAAGCGGGGCCCACCGACCGCGAGGGCCTGGTAGCCATGTTCAGCGGGCTGCTCGCGAACCTTGCCGGGCCGGGCCGGCCCCGGATGCTCGCGTATCTGGAACTGCGGACCGAGGCCGCCCGCAAGCCCCCGCTGTCAGCGACCCTCGACCAGATCGCCACCGCCGACTTCACGGGCTTCGAACTGGCCCAGCGGGCTGCGGGGCTTCCCGTCACCCCGCAGCGGGCCGCCAGCGTCACGCTCGCCCTGCACGGCGCCATCCTCCACCTGCTGTCGAATGGCCCCCGCACGCTGGCAGCCGCCGGCCTGGACAGCCCCGATCGGTTTGTCCGCAGTCTGCTGGACGCGGTGTACCCAGAGGTCCCGACCGATCGGCAGGCGGTGTACGGCCGAAGCCCGCGGAACGATCTGCCCCCCGCCGATCCGGCGGACGGATAGCGCTCAGTCGGCCGGACGGGCACACGGCGACTCTGCGCCCGACGGCCCCTGGCACCGGCGGGCTGGTCTCCGTTCCGGTCGGTGCCGGGGATGTCGACGTCGTTGATCCGGCACGGCTCGCACGACGGCGGCCGAACCCGTCGGCTGCCTCGATGCCTGAAAGTAGCAGCAGGAGACCCCACTGCCCGTCTGCGGGCAGTGGGGGTCTCGGGCAGGGCGTACGGTGCGTCAGACGTCGCCGAACTCGCCGGATCGGACGGCGATGACGAAGCTCGACCAGGCGTCGGCCGGGAAGGCCAGGGTGGGGCCCTCGGGGTCCTTTGAGTCGCGGACCGGTACCTGGGCGGGGGACCCGAGTGCCACCTCGACGCATTGTCCCTGCTGGGCGCTGTATGAGCTCTTGCGCCACGTGGCGCTGCGCAGGTCATCCATGATCAAAACCCTTCCGTACTTCTCGAATGAACTCGATGCTCAATGCCCGGGCCATCGCCTCGACCTGGAGGTGGTCGTACGTACCTGCCCGCGCGGCCGGTGTTCCCCGATCGTGTTCGAGGAAGCCCCGCTTCTGATTCTCCTCGGGGCGGTCGGCAACGTCATCGGGTGCGCAAACGGCCTGAGTCCGCGCGCGGGAAGTCGGTTCTGCCGACTTCCCGCGCGGTGCGGTCCGGGTCCGCCTCGGAGCGCTTTCACGGGCCTGTACATGAGACCCCACTGCCCGTCTGCGGGCAGTGGGGGCCTCGGGCAGGGCGTACGGTGCGTCAGACGTCGCCGAACTCGCCGGAGCGGGCGGCGGTGACGAACGAGCCCCAGGCCTCGGCCGGGAAGGCCAGGGTGGGGCCTTCGGGGTTCTTCGAGTCGCGGACCGGGACGAGGCCGGGGACGCCGGGGGCTACCTCGATGCAGTCGCCGCCGTTCGTACCGCTGTAGCTGGACTTGAACCAGTCGAGGGTCATGGTTGCCTCCGGAGCTCGCGGATCATCGCCACCGAGTCCGCCTGTGAAAGGGCGTGCGTCTGTGGCCGGCAGTAGGCCGTCGGCTCGGCCGCCGTCTTGTTGATATCCCACTCCGGGCGCCCTTGGTAGGTGTCGCGGTAGGCCTCGGCGCGGTCCGGCGCCGTACTGGGCCTCCAGTCGTGCGAGGAGGTCTTCGGGGTCGCGGACGACTGCTTTGAGTTCGGCCTCGATCGCGATGTCGGTTCCTCCGGTCAGGGGCGTCGCGCGAGTCGGTGCGGGCCGGGGTAGTAGGAGAGGGCGGTGTGCGACGGTCCGTCCGCGATCTCGCCGTTGGTCAGCCGGCGGACTACTTCGGCTTCCGGTATCCATTCCACGCGGGTCGCCTCGGATACGTCCTCGGGTTCGCCGATCCGGGTGCAGCCGGTGATGAACCGGTGCCGGTAGAGGAGGAGGAAGTCGCCGGCCTCGTCGGTGACGACGGCGGTGGTCGAGGCGCGGGGGTAGCGGACGACGTGGTGGTCGATCCGGCCGGTGCCGGGGATGTCGACGTCGTCGAGCCAGACCTCGACCCACGGGCTCCCGTACACCTGCCGACGCCCGAACACCTTCCATTCCACGGGCAGCCTCCCTTGCAGGGTCATGCCCTGCTCGGGGTGGTCGGCAACGTCAGCGGGTGCGCAAAACGGCCTGAGCACCTTGCGCGGGAAGTCGGCGGGACCGACTTCCCGCGCACTGTTGAACGGTCGGTAGTCCCAGGTCTTGTGGAGGTGCTGGACCTTCCCGTCCCCGGCGGGCGGGTTCTTGTCACAGCAGGTGTCGGCCGTCGTGGGTCCTGACGCTCGGTGCGGTCTCGTCCCGAAGCGCGTCCAGGACACGTACGGCATAGACCTCGGCCATGCGTTCGGAGACCTCGGCGGGGGTGAGCCAGGCGACTTCGACCGACTCGTCCGAGAGCCGCACCGCCCCGCCCTCCGGCCGGCAGCGGAAGACGAGGGCGACGATCCCTCGGCTCATGTTCTTGTAGACGCCGGTCAGCCGCTCCACGCGGGCCTTGACCCCGGTCTCCTCGTAGACCTCGCGGCGCACGCCGTCCTCGACGGACTCCGCGACCTCCAGCACGCCGCCCGGCGGCTCCCAAGTCCCGTTGTCGGCTCGGCGGATCGCCAGCGCCCGGCCGTCCTCGTGCACCACCACTCCCGCCACGGACACCGAGTGGAGCGGCGTTGGCTGGGACTTCCCGGCGCTGTCACTCATGTGCAGGAGGATAGGAGCCCTGAAGGACTACGGCGGACAGTGAGGTGGCCTCGTCGGCCACAGCGAAGTACCTACAGATCGCGGCCGACCTTGGCTCGCAGATCGAGCCGGGCGCTCCGGCTCCCGGCTCGGTCGTGCCGAGCGAGGCTGAGCTCATGCAGCGGTACGGGGTCGCATCCGGCACAGCCCGCACGACGATGGCCGGACTCATCCGGCGCCTTGGTGCCCGAAGCCGGTGGCAGGAGACCCCACTGCCCGCTTGTGGGCGGTGGGGTCTCAGGCGGCAGGGCGTACGGTGCGTCAGACGTCGCCGAACTCGCCGGAGCGGACGGCGGTGACGAAGCTCGACCAGGTGTCGACGGGGAAGGCCAGGGTGGGGCCCTCGGGGTTTTTCGAGTCGCGGACCGGGACGAGGCCGGGGATGCTGGCGGATACCTCGATGCACTGTCCGCCGTTGCTGCTGTAGCTGGACTTGAACCAGTCGAGGGTCATAGTTGCCTCCGTAGCTCGCGGATCATCGCCACCGAGTCCGCCTGTGAAAGGGCATGCGTCTGCAGCTGATAGTAGTCCGCCAGCTCAGCTGCTACCGCGTTGATATCCCGCTCCAGGCGCCCTTGGTGTGCGCTCTCGGCGTAGGAGATCAGCGACCGGTCCGGCAACGTCAGGATGGACACCGGAAGATCAAAAGCCCTGTCCTCGCCGAGCGCGAAGGGGGCGATCTGAAGCCGCACAGTGGGCTCGCGGGTGAACTCGATGAGGTGGTCGAGCTGGGCCGCCATCACGGCATTCCCGCCCACGGGCCGACGGATGCAGCTCTCGTCCATCACGACGTGAACCAGCGGTGGCGGCTCCCGGCGCATGGTGATCTGACGGTTTATGAGGACCTGCACCCGTTCATCTGCCTGGTCCTGCGTGATGCTCCTCCGACGCACGGCACCGGCTGCAATGGCGTTTGCGTACTCCTCCGTTTGTAGCAAGCCCGGCACGATGCCAAGTTCAAAGAGCCGCAGTTCAACAGCCCTACGCTCTTGGACGACGAACTGGGCGAACCCTTCCAACAGTGCGCTGTACTTGACGTCGCTGGCCTTGTGCTTGAACGTGCCTGCCTGCGATGTGTCAAATGCCCTGTCAAGAGCAGCAGAAATCGGTTGAGTTGGTTTCCTGCGGCCATTTTCAAGGGCCGAGATGTGCGACGACGTGCATCCAACCAGCCCTGCAAGGTGTTCCTGCGTCCACCCCCGTTCCTCGCGCGACGTGCGGAGGAGCGCCCCAAACTCCGCTGCAGGGGAGGCCTGGGGATCAAGTTCACGTTTGTTCAAGGCGGTTCGCCCTACCAATCAAACAGCGTGGACAAGTTGAATCGCTCTGAATCCTAGAGGACAGTGGGCGCTCTGGGTAGTCGTAGCACTACGGACCGGAGTGAAGGTGCTACGTGCAAGCCCTCGGAAGGTGCACCGCCGAAGCTGAAGGACCTGGTCAAGCGCCACCGCACCTCCACACCCCGGACCCTTGAGGCCGGAATGCGGTCATCCGCGCGCATGGCGTGATTGCGCGCTTCTCTCCTGCTCCTCCACTTGTCCTCTGAGGTGCCTTGCCATGCTCAAAACCCACCGCCCCCGTGCGTTCGCCGCCTGGCTCGACTCGCGGACCGAATTCACGCCCCTGGCGCGGCAGTTGCTGCGCGCCTACCTCGCCGGCCTGCCCTTTGGGGAGCGGTACCGCGACACCGCCGAACTGCTGCTCGGTGAGTTGTTCGCCAACGCTGTCCAGCACGGTGATGCTCCCGATGATCGGCGGATCGAGGTGCGTTTCTCGCTCGTGCGTGACCGGTTGCGGATCGAGGTGCACGATGCCGGGTCGGGGCGGCCCTCGGTGCGGTCCTCCTCGCCGGACGACGAGTGCGGGCGCGGGATGTTCCTGGTCGACGCGCTCGCGGAGCGCTGGGGCTGCTGTCCCCGTTCCGGCGGGATCGGCAAGTTCGTCTGGGCCCTCGTCGCCCCCTCCTACTTCACCGCCGGCTGAGAGATCGATTCCCCATGCAGCAGCCTTCCTTGCTCGCGCTCGCCCGGCATGCCCTGGCCCGGGGTCACACCCCTGCCACTGCCTACGCCCTGCTTGCGCGTCGCAGTCGCCGCCCGTTGCCGTCCGCCCGGGCGGTGTGTCTGGCCTTGGGCGTCCCGCTTGCCGATGCGGCCCGTCGTCTGGCGGACTGCCATGACGCGTTGCTGGCCGATCCCCGCCCGAACTCCGAGACGGACACCGGTGAACTCCTCGAAGCGCTCGGTGTGTTCGACGTGCCCAA
>NZ_JBHTRF010000129.1:0-13458 GCF_042796115.1 Kitasatospora sp. NPDC056446
GCCCCCCCCAACCACGGAACCCCCCCCCCCCCGCGGGGGGGGGCCACCCGTGACCGTACGGGTGCCGCCCCTCCGCCGTTTCCTCGGCGACGTTCCACGTCAGCCCAGCAGCCCCGAGAGCACCGCCGCCGCCGCCAGCAGTTCCTCGGCCACCGCCCCGCCCGCCGCCGCGCGCGCCGGCGCCTCGCAGGCGGCGGCCGGCTGCTCCGGTTCGGCCGTCCGCCGGGCCGCCTGGTCGTCGAAGAGCACCGGACGAGATCGCCGCCGTCCGGTACAGCGAGGAGGAGGCCCGCGCGGCCGTCGAGGAGGCGGAGAACCACAACCGCTACGTCACCGTGCACGGAACGCGAAGGGCGGGCGCCCGGGACGACCCCGAACGCCCGCCCGATTCACGGCGGTTGCCTACCCGGCGACCTGCCTACTTGCCGTCGCGCTTGGCGAGGAAGGCCTCGACCTCGGCCCGGATCTCCGGGGTGTCCAGCCCGCGCACGGTCATGGTGGTGCGGCGGCGCAGCACGTCGTCCGAGGTGTACGCCCACTCGTTCTCGGCGGCGTACGCGACCTGGGCCCACACGTCCGGCCCGTCCTCGTGGATCGGCCGGCCGAGCTCCGGGTTCTCGTCGATCATGCGGGCGATGTCGAAGGACAGCGTGCCGTAGTGGCTGGCGAGGTGCTTGGCGACCAGCGGCTCCATGCGGGAGCCGGGCTCGCGGTCGATCAGCAGGCGGTGCGCCACCGCGTTCGGTGCGCCGACGCCCGGCAGCGGGACGGTCGGGGCGATCGGGGACATGTCCTCGCCGAGGCTGGTGCCGGGCACGTGGGCCAGCTTCTCCAGCACGGCGCGGCCGATGTGGCGGTAGGTGGTCCACTTGCCGCCGGAGACCGACAGCATGCCGCCGCGGCCCTCGGTGACGACGGTCTCGCGCTTGGCGGCGGCGGTGTCGCCGGGGCCGCCCGGCAGGACGCGCAGGCCGGCGAAGGAGTAGGTGATCAGGTCGCGGTCGAGGTGCTCGTCGCGGATCGCGTGCCCGGCCTCGCCCATGATCTGGTCGATGTCCGCCTCGGTGGCCCGGACGTCCTTCGGGTCGCCGGTGTACTCCTCGTCGGTGGTGCCGAGGAGGACGTGGTCCTCCCACGGGATGGCGAAGGAGACGCGGTACTTGTCGATCGGGATGGTCAGCGCGGCGCGCCACGGCGAGCGGCGCTTGACGACGACGTGGGCGCCCTTGGAGAGGCGGATCGACGGCGCGGCGCCGGCGTCCTCCATGGTGCGCAGGTGGTCGACCCACGGGCCGGTGGCGTTGAGCACCAGGCGGGCGTTGATGCCGAACTCGGCGCCGTCCAGGCGGTCGCGGAGCTCGGCACCGGTGACCCGGCCGCCGGTGAAGCGCAGCCCGGTGACCTCGGCGTGGTTGAGCACCACGGCGCCGGCGTCGACGGCGGCACGCACGGTCATCACGGCGACGCGCGAGTCGTTCATCTGGTGGTCGCCGTAGACGGCCACCGAGCGCAGGCCCTCGGTGCGCAGCGCGGGCACCTGCTGGGCGGCGTGCGCGGCGGTGGAGACCCGGCCCATGCCGTCGCGGAAGGCGGACAGCGCCGAGTAGAGGAACACGCCGGCGCCGAGCTTGGCGGCGCCGTGCGGGCCGCCCTTGTAGACCGGCACGAAGAAGGTCAGCGGGTTGACCAGGTGCGGGGCCACGTCGGTGGAGAGCGCGCGGCGCTCCTTGTGGTTCTCCGCGACCAGCTTGACCGCGCCGGTCTGCAGGTAGCGCAGGCCGCCGTGGACGAGCTTGGAGGAGGCGCTGGAGGTGGCACCGGCGAAGTCGCCGGCGTCGACCATGGCGACCTTCAGGCCGGCCTGGGACGCGGTCCAGGCGACGGCCGTGCCGAGGATGCCGCCCCCGATCACCAGCAGGTCGTAGGTGGCCTTGCCGAGCAGTTCACGGGTCTCGGCGCGGGAGGCGGTGCGGCCGGCGGTGCGCTCGGCGCCCAGGGTCGGGATGGTTGCCATGGTGGTTGTGTACGGCGCGCGGGTCGGGCGGCGCCGTTACTCCTCTCGTGTGCGGTGCGGCCTCTCGGGAGAGGCCGGTCGGCCCGGTGCGGCGGGCCGGTGTGAACGCAGGTCCGCCCGTTGCCGGAACAGCGGGCGGCCGGTCGGGGCACGGGGCCCCGACCGGCTGGTCGGTCAGTCGGTCTCTTCTTCCTCGACCCAGTCCATGGTGCGCTCCACGGCCTTGAGCCACTTCTTGTACTCGCGCTCCCGGGTGGCCTCGTCCATGCGCGGGGTCCACTCGGCCGCGCGGTGCCAGTTGGCGCGCAGGGTGTCGAGGTCGTTCCAGAAGCCGACGGCGAGTCCGGCCGCGTAGGCGGCGCCGAGGGCGGTGGTCTCGGCCACGTAGGGGCGTTCGACCGGGGCGTCCAGGACGTCGGCGATGTTCTGCATGAGCAGGTTGTTGCTGGTCATGCCGCCGTCGACCTTGAGGGCGGTGAGCTCGACCCCGGAGTCCTTCTGCATGGCGTCGACGACCTCGCGGGTCTGCCAGGCGGTGGCCTCCAGGACGGCCCGGGCCAGGTGGCCCTTGGTGACGTACCGGGTCAGACCGGCGATCACACCGCGGGCGTCGGAGCGCCAGTACGGGGCGAACAGGCCGGAGAAGGCCGGGACGAAGTAGGCGCCGCCGTTGTCCTCGACGGTGTTGGCGAGGGTCTCGATCTCGGCAGCGGTCGAGATGATGCCGAGCTGGTCGCGCAGCCACTGGACGAGCGAGCCGGTGACGGCGATCGAGCCTTCCAGCGCGTACACCGGGGCCTGGTCGCCGATCCGGTAGCCGACGGTGGTCAGCAGGCCGTGGTACGAGTTGACGATCTTCTCGCCGGTGTTGAGCAGCAGGAAGGTGCCGGTGCCGTAGGTGGACTTGGCCTCGCCCTCGTTGAAGCAGGTCTGGCCGAACAGCGCGGCCTGCTGGTCGCCGAGCGCGGAGGCGACCGGGACGCCGGCCAGGTCGCCGACGGCCTCGCCGTACACCTCGGCGGAGGAGCGGATCTCCGGCAGGACGGCCATCGGCACGCCCATCGACTCGGCGATGCTCTCGTCCCAGGCGAGCGACTTGAGGTTCATCAGCATGGTGCGGCTGGCGTTGGTCACGTCGGTGACGTGCTTGCCGCCGTTCACACCGCCGGTGAGGTTCCAGATCACCCAGGTGTCCATGGTGCCGAACAGGATGTCGCCGGCCTCGGCGCGCTCGCGCAGGCCCTCGACGTTGTCCAGCAGCCAGCGGATCTTCGGGCCGGCGAAGTAGCTGGCCAGGGGGAGGCCGGTCTCGCGGCGGAAGCGGTCCTGGCCGACGTTGCGGCCGAGCTCGCGGCAGAGCCCCTCGGTGCGGGTGTCCTGCCACACCAGCGCGTTGTGCACCGGCTCGCCGGTGTGCTTGTCCCACAGGACGGTGGTCTCGCGCTGGTTGGTGATGCCGATCGCGCGGATGTCGTCCTTGGTCAGGCCGGCCTTCTCCAGCGCACCGCGGACGACCGACTGCACCCGGGTCCAGATCTCGGCGGCGTCGTGCTCGACGTAGCCCGGCTGGGGGAAGATCTGCCGGTGCTCCTGCTGGTCGACGGAGACGATCCGGCCGTCGGCGCCGAAGATGATGCAGCGGCTGGAGGTGGTGCCCTGGTCGATCGCGGCGATGTAGTTACCGGTGGAGGTCATGGGAGGGTCCTCGGCTCGGGTTCGGGGGTTGCGGGGTGGGTGGGTCTGACGCGCTTCTCGGTCAGTCCCCGTGCTCGGCGGGTTCGACACCGCCCGGTGAAGGGGTCCTCTAGAAGATGGCGTTGTAGACGCCGCCGGCCGCGAGGCCGCCGAGGATCGGGCCGACGACCGGGATCCAGGCGTACGACCAGTCGGAGCCGCCCTTGTTGGGGATCGGCAGCAGGGCGTGCGCGATGCGCGGACCGAGGTCACGGGCCGGGTTGATCGCGTAGCCGGTCGGGCCGCCCAGCGAGAGGCCGATGCCGACGACGGTGAAGGCCACCATCAGGGTGCCGGTGCCGGACTGGGAGAGGCCGGAGTTGGTGCCGATGGTGAGGATCGCGAAGCAGAGCACGAAGGTGCCGATGACCTCGGTGAGCACGTTCTGGAACGGGTTCCGGATCTCGGGCCCGGTCGAGAAGATCCCGAGCGTGGGCTCCTCGTTGGCGTTGAACTGGCCGAGGTAGGTGGCCCAGACCAGCACGGCGCCGATGATCGCGCCGAGCAGCTGGGAGCCGAGGTACAGCGGCACCTGGCTCCACTCGCCGCTCTTGACCGCGAGCGCGATGGTGACCGCGGGGTTGAGGTGGGCGCCGGACTTCGGAGCCGACATGTAGGCGGCGATGAGGACCGCGAATCCCCAGCCGAAGGTGATCGCCAGCCAGCCGGCGTTGACGGCCTTCGACTTCTTGAGGGTCACGGCGGCGCAGACGCCACCGCCGAGGAGTATCAGCGCGGCGGTGCCGAGGGTTTCGCCGACGAAAACGTCGCCGTTGGAGAACGCGGACACAAAGACTCCCTTGTCCAGGTGGCCCGGAGATGCGGGTGGGGGTGGGCGGCCGATCGATCGCTGTGCGGGTGAGCGCACTGTGGGAGTGATCTCTCCGGCCATCGTTCGACAATGTCGACCGTCATGCGGAAGCTTCCTCCCCAGGTCGCCCTCGCGTCAAGGCAGGGTTACGGAGCTGTGACCCTCGCCTCGACAGGTCCTCCGAAGTTACCGAGCGGAGTGCCCCGGAACAGGACAAAACGCCAAGGCGCGGACAGGCCTCCGCCCGTCCGCGCCTCAGCGTGACGAAATTCCGCTACCGCCTCAGAACCGGCCGGCGCCCAGATCGCGCGAGATCGCCCGCGCCGCGCTGCGCACCGAGGCCACCAGCGAGGGCTTCACGAAGCCGTCCTCGCACACCCGCTCCACCGGCCCGCTGATGCAGACCGCGCCCACCGGGTTGCGCCGCCGGTCCTGGATCAGCGCGCCGATCGAGGCCACGCCCTCCCAGGTCTCCTCGATCGAGTCCGCCCAGCCGCGTTCGCGGATCAGCGCGCACTCGGCGTCCACGTCGACCGCCTCGGTCAGGGTGCGCACGGTGTACGACTCGTACGGGCCGTCGGCCAGCTCGCCGCGCGCGACCGGGTCGTAGGCCACCAGGACCTTGCCCAGCGCGGTGCTGTGCAGCGGCTGCATCGAACCGACCTCCAGCACCTGCCGGGTGTCGTCCGGCCGGAACACGTGGTGCACGATCAGCACGCCCTGCTGGTGCAGCACCCCCAGGTAGACCGTCTCCCCGGCCGCCCGGGCCAGGTCGTCCGCCCACACCAGGGCCCGCGCCCGCAGCTCGTGCACGTCCAGGTAGCTCTGGCCGAGCCGCAGCAGCTCGGCGCCGAGCTGGTACTTGCCGCTCTCCGGGTCCTGCTCGACGAACCCCTCCTGCTGCAGCGTGCGCAGGATGCCGTGCGCGGTGCCCTTGGCGAGGTCCAGCGCCGTCGCGACCTCGGACAGGCCCAGGCGGCGCTCGCCGCCGGCCAGCAGTCGCATGATCGCGGCGGCCCGGGAAAGCGACTGGATCGGGCCGGGCATGGATACCTCCGCGCGGAAAGGCGGTCGACAATGTCGACCGCAGTGGTGACGGGACGAGTCTGCCAGGCCGCACTGACTCCGTGCACCTTCCCCCCGGGTAACCCGCCCCCGGCCGGTGCTCGCCGGTGCCGGTGCAGGTGCCGGTGCCGGACCCTCAGACCTCCGTGCCGTCCGACGCCCCCCGGCGCACCGCGACCTCCGCCGCGAGCGCGGCGATCCCGTCCGGCCCGACCCGGCAGCAGCCGCCCACCAGCCGGGCCCCGGCCGCGAGCCAGCCGCCCACCCGGGCCGAGCGGAACGTCGGCTCGCCGCGCCAGTCCCGGCCCGCGGCGTCCCACCGCTCCCCGCTGTTCGGGTAGACCACCACCGGCTTCCCGGTCACCTCGGCGGCCACCGCCACCGCCCGGTCCGCGTCCTGCGGCGTACAGCAGTTGACGCCCACCGCCAGCACCTCGGGCACCTCCGCCGCCAGCGCGAACGCCTCCGCCAGCGGCTGCCCGGCCCGGGTCCGGTCGCCCTCGACGCTGTACGACAGCCAGGCCGGCACCCCCAGCTCGCCCACCAGCTCCAGCAGCGCCCGCGCCTCGTCCGTGTCCGGCACCGTCTCCAGCGCCAGCACGTCCGGCCGGGCCGCCGCCAGCACCTCCAGCCGGGGGCGGTGGAAGGCCACCAGCTCCCCGACGCCCAGCCCGTACCGGCCCCGGTACTCCGAACCGTCCGCCAGCACCGCCCCGTACGGGCCCACCGACGCCGCCACCCAGCGCCGCCGCCCGCCCGGCCCGGTCCGCGCCGCCTCCCTGGCCAGCTCCACGCTGCTCGCCAGCAGCCGCGCCGCCTGGGCCCGGCCGACGCCCCGGCGGGCGAAGCCCTCGAAGCTCGCCTGGTAGCTCGCCGTTATGGCGACATCGGCCCCGGCCTCGAAGTACGCCCGGTGCGCCGCCGCCACCGCCTCCGGTTCGTCCGCCAGCAGCCGCGCCGACCACAGCTCGTCCGACAGGTCGTGGCCGGCCGTCGCCAACTGGTTCGACATCCCGCCGTCCAGCACCAGCGGACCGGCGGCCAGCGCCGCGGCGAAGTCCGGCGGGGGAGTGGTGGGCATGTCGGCCTCCTGTGACGCGGTCGTTGCTGGTCACAGCCTAGAAGGCGGGCGCCCCGGCCGACCGGGAAAACCATTTGCCGCCGGGGAACGCAATCGCTACGTTGTGCTCAGCCCGAGAACGACAGCTCCGGGCGACAACGACAGCAACGACAGCACCGGACAACACCAGAGAGCGCACCGAGCACGGCGAGCGCGGAGAGGAGCCGGCCATGGCAGCGGACGACCGGCCCGTCGCCGGCCCCGAAGCCGAGCAGGAGTGGCTCGCCGCGTACGACCCGCGCGCCTACGCCCCGATCGCCGTCACGGTCGACGTGGTCGCGCTGACCTTGCGCCACGGCAGCCTGCACGTCCTGCTCGTCGAGCGCGGCGCCCCGCCCTACCAGGGCTGCTGGGCACTGCCCGGCGGCTTCCTGCGGGCCGGCGAGGAGAGCCTGGACGAGGCCGCCGCCCGCGAACTCGCCGAGGAGACGGGCCTTGAGGGCGTCGCCCACACCGAGGCCAAGCCCTGCCGCCTCCACCTGGAGCAGCTCGGCACCTACGGATCCCCCGAGCGGGACCCGCGGATGCACGTCGTCTCCGTCGCCTACCTCGCCTTCGCACCGGACCTGCCCGACCCCCAGGCCGGGACGGACGCCGCGGCCGCCGCCTGGCACCCCGTCCGCGACCTGGACCTCCGGCCCTGCGGCCGGCCCAGAACAGCCGGTGCGCCCGCCGACACCCACGGGGGTGGCGTCGACGGGCGTACCGGCCCCGGCCCGCTCGCGCTGGCCTTCGACCACGCGCGCATCCTCGCCGACGGGCTCGACCGGGTGCGCGCCAAGCTCGAGTACAGCCCGCTGGCCACCGCCTTCCTGGCCGAGGACTTCACCATCCCCGACCTGCGCGCCGTCTACGAGGCGGTCTGGGACGAGAAGCTCCACCCCGGCAACTTCCACCGCAAGGTCCTCTCCGTCCCCGGCTTCGTCGAGAGCACCGGCGCCACGACCCAGCGCGGCGGCGCCCGCGGCGGCCCCCGCGCCCGCACCTACCGCGCCGGCAGCGCCGTCCTGCTGCACCCGGCCCTGCTCCGCCCCACCCGCGAAGGCCCGCCCGACGAAGGCCGGCCCGGCGAGGGCCCGCCCGGCTGACCACCGCCGGCCCCGGGCCCGGCCGGCCCACCGGGCTACCATCCGGCCATGACCACCGACGAAGCACTCCAGACCGCCCACCGGCCGTTCTCCCACTGCCACTTCTGCGGTACGCCCTACCCGCCCGGCACCCTGGCCTGGCCCCGCACCTGCCCCGGCTGCGCCGAGATCAGCTACCGCAACCCGCTGCCCGTCGCGGTCACCGTCCTCCCCGTCACCCGCCCCGACGCCGACCCCGCGCTGGTCGTCATCCGCCGCACCATCGAACCCGGCTACGGCGAACTCGCCTTCCCCGGCGGCTACATGGACTACGGCGAGAGCTGGCAGCAGGCCTGCGTCCGCGAACTGCACGAGGAGACCGGCATCGCGGCCGACCCCGCCGAGGTCACCCTGATCCACACCGCCTCCGACCCGCACGGCCGCTTCGTCATGCTCTGCGGCCTGCTCCCGGCCCGTCCGCTCGCCGAGCTCCCGCCCTCGCGCCCCACCGACGAGACCGACGGCTGGCTGCTCGCCACCGCCGACACCCCGCTCGTCTGGGACTTCCACAACGGCGTCCTGCACCGCTGGTTCGGCGGAGAGTTCACCCCCCGCTGACCGCCCCGCCGCTCACCGGCCGACCCTGGCGCGGCGGCCGCTCACATGGCATGGTCTGCACCGACAGCCCAACCGGACGGGCCTGCCACAAGCACTCCCGTCCCCACCACCGGCCGGGAGACCACCACCGTGAGCACCCCACCCCAGGACCAGCCGCTCTGGCGCCCCAACCCCGCTCGCGCCGCCGCCACCACCCTGGTGGCCTTCCAGGCCTGGGCCGCCGAACACCACGGCGCCCCGGCCGCCCCGCTCGCCCCGGCCGCCGACGACCGGCAGGCCGCCCGGCGCTACGCCGACCTGCACGCCTGGTCCACCGAGGACCTCGACCGGTTCTGGACAGCCGTCACCCAGTGGTTCGACGTCCGGTTCAGCCAGGCCCCCGAGGCCGTCCTCGCCGACCCGGCCATGCCCGGCGCCCGCTGGTTCCCCGGTGCCCGCCTCAACTACGCCGAGCACGCCCTGCGCGCCGCGGACGACCCCGCGAACGCCGAGCGCCCCGCGATCCTCCACCTCGACGAGACCCTTGAGCAGCCCGTCGTCCTCACCTGGGCCGAACTGCGCCGCCAGGTCGGCTCGCTGGCCGCCGCCCTGCGCGCCCGGGGCGTCGGCCCCGGTGACCGCGTCAGCGCCTACCTGCCGAACATCCCGCAGGCCGCCGTCGCCCTCCTCGCCACCGCCGCGGTCGGCGCCGTCTGGACCAGCTGCGCCCCCGACTTCGGCGCCCGCAGCGTCCTCGACCGCCTCCAGCAGATCGAACCCGCCGTCCTCTTCGCCGTCGACGGCTACCACTACGGGGGCAAGGACCACGACCGCACCGAGGTCGTCGCCGAGCTGCGCCGCGAACTCCCCAGCCTGCACACCGTCGTGCACGTGCCGCTGCTCGACGGCCCCGCCCCCGAGGGCGCCCTGACCTGGGACGACCTGGTCGCGGCGGACGTCGAGCCGGTCTTCGAGCCGGTCGCCTTCGACCACCCGCTCTGGGTCCTCTACTCCTCCGGCACCACCGGCCTGCCCAAGGCCATCGTCCAGAGCCAGGGCGGCATCCTGCTCGAACACCTCAAGCAGGCCGGCCTCCACCTCGACCTCGGCCCCCGGGACCGCTTCCTCTGGTACACGTCCACCGGCTGGATGATGTGGAACTTCCTGCTGGCCGGCCTCCTCGTCGGGGCCACGATCGTCACCTACGACGGCAGCCCCGGCCACCCCGACACCGGCGCCCTCTGGTCCGTCGCCGCCCGCACCGGCGCCACCGTCCTCGGCACCTCCGCCGCGTACGTGATCGCGAGCCGCAAGGCCGAGCTGCACCCCGGCCGCGACCTCGACCTCTCCGCCGTGCGCTGCATCGGCACCACCGGCTCCCCGCTGCCGCCCGACGGCTTCCGCTGGATCTACGACGAGGTCAAGGCGGACGTCTGGCTCGCCTCCGTCAGCGGCGGTACCGACGTCTGCTCCTGCTTCGTCGGCGGTGTCCCCACCCTGCCCGTGCACCTCGGCGAGATCCAGGCCCCCTGCCTCGGCGCCGCCGTCGAGTCCTGGGACGTCCAGGGCAAGCCGCTCACCGACGCGGTCGGCGAACTCGTCGTCACCAAGCCCCTCCCGTCCATGCCCACCGGCTTCTGGAACGACCCCGAGGGCACCCGCTACCACGACAGCTACTTCGACACCTACCCCGGCGTCTGGCGCCACGGCGACTGGATCACCGTCACCTCCCGGGGCACCGTCGTCATCCACGGCCGCTCCGACTCCACCCTCAACCGCCAGGGCGTCCGGATGGGCTCCTCGGACATCTACGAGGTGGTCGAGCGCCTCCCCGAGATCGCCGAATCCCTGGTCATCGGCCTGGAGGAGCCCGACGGCGGTTACTGGATGCCGCTGTTCGTCGTCCTCGCTCCCGGCGCCGAACTGGACGAGGCGCTGATCGGCAGCATCCGCACCAGGCTGCGCACCGAGCTCTCCCCGCGCCACGTCCCCGACGAGGTCATCGCCGTCCGCGGCCTGCCGCACACCCTCACCGGTAAGCGCATCGAGGTCCCGGTCAAGCGCATCCTCTCCGGCACCCCGCTGGAACAGGCCGTCAACCCCGGCTCGGTCGACGACATCGAGCACCTCCGCTTCTTCGAGCGGCTCCGCGTCGACCGCCAGGCCTGACCGCCCCGCCGCACCGCAGCACCGCCGCGCCGGTCCGACCGGGCCCGGTCGGACCGACCGACGCCGAAGGGGCGCCCCCACCGCGTGATGGTGGGAGCGCCCCTTCCGGTGTTCCGTCCGCCCCTACTCGCCCGACAGCACCTGCTGCGCTGCGGCCCGCGCCTCCTCGGCGCTGTCCGTCGCCCGGGCCGCCTCGGCCGCCCGGCGGCACTGCGCCAGCGTGTACTTGGCCAGGGTGGACCGCACGTACGGGAGCGACGCGGAGCCCATCGAGAGGCTGGTGACGCCCAGACCGGTCAGCACCACGGCCAGCAGCGGGTCGGCGGCGGCCTCGCCGCAGACGCCGCAGCTCTTGCCGCTCACCCGGGCGGCGTCGGCCGCGGCGGCGATCAGGTCCAGCAGCGCCGGCTGCCACGGGTCCTGCAGCCGCGCCAGCGCACCGACCTGACGGTCGGCGGCGAAGGCGTACTGCGCGAGGTCGTTGGTCCCCAGCGAGAGGAACTCGACCTCCTGGAGGATCGACCTGGCCCGCAGCGCGGCCGAGGGGATCTCCACCATCGCGCCGAACTTGGCGTCCAGCCCGGCCTCGCGGCAGGCGGTGGCGAAGTCCTTGGCGTCCTTGCGGTCGGCCACCATCGGGGCCATCACCTCGAGGTGCACCGGCAGGCCCTCGGCCGCCGTGGCCAGCGCCCGCAGCTGGGTGCGCAGCACCTCGGGGTGCTCCAGCAGGGTGCGCAGACCGCGCACACCGAGCGCCGGGTTCGGCTCGTCGGCCGGGGTCAGGAAGTCAAGCGGCTTGTCAGCGCCCGCGTCGAGCACCCGGACGACGACCCGGCCCTCCGGGAAGGCCTCCAGCACCTTGCGGTAGGCCTCGACCTGCTTCTCCTCGGTGGGAGCCTTCGCCGAGTCGTCCAGGAACAGGAACTCGGTGCGGAACAAGCCGACGCCTTCGGCGCCGTTCTCCAGCGCCGCCGGCACGTCCGCCGGACCGCCGACGTTGGCCAGCAGCGGGACACGGTGACCGTCCGAGGTCTGCCCCGGACCGGAGGAGGCGGCCAGCGCGGCCTTGCGCGCGGCGGCAGCCGCCCGCAGTTCGTCCTGCTTCTCCTGCGACGGCTCCAGCAGCACGTCGCCGGAGCTGCCGTCCACCGCGACGACGGTGCCCTCGGCGACGTCGCTCGCGCCGGGCAGCGCCACGACGGCCGGCACGCCCATCGCCCGCGCCAGGATGGCGCTGTGGCTGGTCGGCCCGCCCTCCTCGGTCACGAAGCCGAGCACCAGCGTCGGGTCGAGCAGCGCGGTGTCGGCCGGCGCCAGGTCCCGTGCGAACAGCACGTACGGCTCGTCGCTGTCCGGCACACCCGGCATCGGCACGCCCAGCAGCCGCGCCACGATGCGGTTGCGCACGTCGTCCAGGTCGGCGACCCGACCGGCCAGGTACTCCCCGGCGGAGGCGAGCAGCGCACGGTAGGCCGCGAAGGCGTCGTACACACCGCGCTCGGCACTGCTGCCGACGGCGATCCGGCGGGACACGTCGGCCATCAGCTCCGGGTCCTGCGCCATCAGCGCCTGGGCCTCCAGGACGGCCTGGGCCTCACCGCCCGCCAGGTTGCCGCGAGCGATCAGATCGGCGGCGACCGCCTCGACGGCGGCCTGGGCACGCGCCTGCTCACGCGGGGCGTCCTCGGTCGGGATCTGGGTGGCCGGGGGCTCCAGAACCGCCGTCCCCATGTGCCGCACCTGGCCGATCGCGACTCCGTGGCTGACACCCACGCCGCGCAGTGTCTTCTCCATGTACCTGTCTCCGCTGAGAGGAGCGGCCCCGCCGGGAACCGCTGAGTGCCGGGCCGCCCCGTCACTTCCTGCGGGGCGGGTGTGGGTCGGTGGGTGAGGTCAGTTCCAGCTGAACAGCGCCTCGCCGGAGACGGCCTCGCCGTCCTCCCGCAGGTCGCCGAGCGAGTCCGGAGCGGCCTCCAGCGCGACGATCGGCGAGATCGGGGACTTGCCGGCGGCCTCGACGGCGGCCGGGTCCCACTTGATGACGGCCTGACCGCGGGTCACCGTGTCACCCTTGTTGACGAGCAGCTCGAAGCCCTCGCCGTTGAGCTGAACCGTGTCGATCCCGAGGTGCGTCAGCACACCGTGGCCCTCCGCGTCGACGACGACGAAGGCGTGCGGGTGCATCGAGACGACGACGCCGTCCACCGGAGCAACCGCCTCGGTGGGCCGACGGACCGGGTCGATCGCGGTGCCGGGGCCGACCATCGCGCCGGAGAACACCGGGTCCGGCACGCCGGCGAGCCCGACGACCTTGCCGGTCAGCGGCGACGTCACAGTGGTCATGGTTGTGCCTCCCATGTGCGCAATACAGCGAGCGGCCGCGAGGCGCGGCGCGACGATCAGCTGAAGCCTAAATCATGTCAACTTCGGACATCTGTCGACATTCCCGGGCGAATCCCCCGCCCTCGCCCGCCTACCGGCCGGCGTCTCACCGGCCCCTACTAGTGGTCTAGTCCTGTCGGCCGATGCGCCGAACTCTACAGGCATCTTGGCGAATCGGGACCATTGCTGTATATGCTCGCGAGAGCAACAAATCATGCCGCCACCCGGGTGACACCGGGTGCGCCTCGATTCGCGTCGGGGTCGGCGACCGGCTATGGTTGGTCGAGTCGCCGCAACTTGGCGGTTAACACCAGATTTCGGAAGCAAAAACCTCCGGTAAACGGAGCGGAAAGCATCTGATAGGCTGGGAACACGAAAGAACGAAGCCCGGAGGGTCCGCTGGGAGGCGGTCCGAAGGAAGCGTCCGTTCCTTGAGAACTCAACAGCGTGCCAAAAGTCAACGCCAGATATGTTGACATCCCCGGCCTCGATCGTCTGA
>NZ_JBHTRF010000130.1:0-13067 GCF_042796115.1 Kitasatospora sp. NPDC056446
GCCGAGGAACTGCTGGCGCACTCCGAGGATCTCGCGGGCGGCCGCCATCTCCGCACGCCGGATCCGGGCGAGGTCGGCCCGGACCTCGGGGCTCCGCGACCGCCGCCGCCGGCGGCCCCGAGCTGGTCCAGCTGCGCGGCCCGGCGAAGGCCGTCGCCACCAACATGGACGCCTCGCTGGAGGTGCCGACCGCGACCTCGGTCCGCGCCGTGCCGGCGAAGCTGTTGATCGACAACCGCATCGTCATCAACAACCACCTGCAGCGCGCCCGTGGCGGCAAGGTCTCCTTCACCCACCTGATCGGCTACGCCCTGGTCCAGGCCGTCAAGGCCTCCCCGGGCATGAACTACAGCTACAAGGTGGAGAACGGCAAGGCCTTCCTGGTCAAGCCGGAGCACGTCAACCTGGGCCTGGCCATCGACCTGGTCAAGCCCAACGGCGACCGCCAGCTCGTCGTCGCGGCCATCAAGAAGGCCGAGACGCTCGACTTCTTCGGCTTCTGGCAGGCCTACGAGGACATCGTCCGCCGGGCCCGCGCCAACAAGCTGACCATGGACGACTTCACCGGCGTCACGGTCTCGCTGACCAACCCCGGCGGCATCGGCACCGTGCACTCCGTGCCGCGCCTGATGCAGAACCAGGGCACCATCGTCGGCGTCGGCGCCATGGAGTACCCGGCCGAGTTCCAGGGCTCCGCCCCGGAGACCCTGTCCCGCCTGGGCGTCTCCAAGATCATGACGCTGACCTCGACCTACGACCACCGCGTCATCCAGGGCGCGGCGTCCGGCGAGTTCCTGCGCGAGATCCACCGTCTGCTGCTCGGCGAGAACGGCTTCTACGACGAGATCTTCGAGTCGCTGCGGATCCCGTACGAGCCGGTCCGCTGGGCCACCGACGTCGCCACCACCCACGACGACGAGGTCAACAAGACCGCGCGCGTCATGGAGCTGATCCACGCGTACCGCGTGCGCGGCCACCTGATGGCCGACACCGACCCGCTGGAGTACAAGCAGCGCAAGCACCCCGACCTCGACGTCACCACCCACGGCCTCACCCTGTGGGACCTGGAGCGCGAGTTCGCGGTCGGCGGCTTCGGCGGCCAGAAGATGATGAAGCTCCGCGACATCCTCGGCCTGCTGCGCAACACGTACTGCCGCACCGTCGGCATCGAGTACATGCACATCCAGGACCCGAAGCAGCGCAAGTGGCTGCAGGAGCGCCTGGAGAAGCCGTACTCGAAGCCGGAGCGCGAGGAGCAGCTGCGGATCCTGCGCCGGCTGAACTCGGCCGAGGCCTTCGAGACCTTCCTGCAGACCAAGTACGTCGGCCAGAAGCGCTTCTCGCTGGAGGGCGGTGAGTCGCTGATCGCCCTGCTGGACGCGACCATCGACGCCGCCGCCGAGCACCGCCTGAACGAGGCCGTCATCGGCATGGCCCACCGCGGCCGTCTGAACGTGCTGGCCAACATCGTCGGCAAGCCCTACGCCAAGATCTTCGGCGAGTTCGAGGGCAACCTCGACCCGAAGTCGATGCACGGCTCCGGCGACGTCAAGTACCACCTGGGCTCCGAGGGCACCTTCACCGGCCTCGACGGCGAGACCATCAAGGTCTCGCTCGCCGCGAACCCGTCCCACCTGGAGACGGTCGACCCGGTCGTCGAGGGCATCGCCCGCGCCAAGCAGGACATCCTGGACCAGGGCGGCACCACCTTCCCGGTGCTGCCGATCCAGATCCACGGCGACGCGGCCTTCGCCGGCCAGGGCGTCGTCGCGGAGACCCTGAACATGTCGCAGCTGCGCGGCTACCGCACCGGCGGCACGATCCACCTCGTGGTGAACAACCAGGTCGGCTTCACCGCCGCCCCGGCCAGCAGCCGCTCCTCGATGTACTGCACCGACGTGGCCCGCATGATCGAGGCCCCGATCTTCCACGTGAACGGCGACGACCCGGAGGCCGTGGTCCGCGTCGCGCGGCTCGCCTTCGAGTTCCGCCAGGCGTTCCACAAGGACGTGGTGATCGACCTCATCTGCTACCGCCGCCGCGGTCACAACGAGGCCGACAACCCCTCGTTCACCCAGCCGCTGATGTACGACCTGATCGACAAGAAGCGCTCGGTGCGCAAGCTGTACACCGAGGGCCTGATCGGTCGCGGCGACATCACCATGGAAGAGGCGGAGCAGGCGCTCCAGGACTTCCAGGGCCAGCTGGAGAAGGTCTTCGCCGAGGTCCGCGACGCGGCCCAGGCGCCGGCCGACGCCATCGCGGGCAAGCCGGTCGCCGACTTCCCGGTCTCCATCCGGACCGGCATCTCCCAGGAGATGGTCAAGCGGATCGCCGCCTCCCAGGTCAACCACCCGGACTGGCTGACCGTCCACCCGCGCCTGCTGCCGCAGCTCCAGCGCCGCGCCACCTCGGTCGAGGACAACACCATCGACTGGGCGATGGGCGAGACCCTCGCCATCGGCTCGCTGCTCATGGAGGGCCACCCGGTCCGCCTGGCCGGCCAGGACAGCCGCCGCGGCACCTTCGGGCAGCGGCACGCCGTCCTGATCGACCGCAAGACCGGCGAGGACTACACCCCGCTGCAGTACCTCACCGAGGACCAGGCCCGCTACACCGTCTACGACAGCCTGCTGTCGGAGTACGCGGCCATGGGCTTCGAGTACGGCTACTCGCTGACCCGCCCGAACGCGCTGGTCATGTGGGAGGCGCAGTTCGGCGACTTCGTCAACGGCGCGCAGACCATGGTGGACGAGTACATCGCGTCCGCCGAGCAGAAGTGGGGCCAGCACTCGGGCGTCACCCTGCTGCTGCCGCACGGCTACGAGGGCCAGGGCCCGGACCACTCGTCCGCCCGCCCGGAGCGCTTCCTCCAGCTGTGCGCGCAGAACAACATGACGGTCGCCATGCCGACCCTGCCGTCGAACTACTTCCACCTGCTGCGCTGGCAGGCGCACAACCCGCACCACAAGCCGCTGGTCGTCTTCACCCCGAAGTCGATGCTGCGTCTGAAGGCCGCGGCGAGTGCGACCGAGGAGTTCCTGTCGGGTTCCTTCCGTCCGGTCATCGGTGACTCCACCGTCGACCCGGCGCAGGTCCGCAAGGTGGTCATCACCGCCGGCAAGTTCTACTACGACCTGGAGGCGGCCCGCACCGAGCGCGGCGTCACCGACACCGCGATCGTCCGGGTCGAGCGGCTCTACCCGCTGCCGGTGGCCGAGCTCCAGGAGGAGCTGGCCCGCTACGGCGACAACGTCCAGTTCGTCTGGGCGCAGGAGGAGCCGGACAACCAGGGTGCCTGGCCGTTCATCGCGATGAACCTGGTCGACCACCTGCAGGTCGTCATCGGCCGCAGCGCCGGCGGCTCCCGCCTGCGCCGCGTCGCCCGCACGACGGCCTCGTCCCCGGCGGTCGGCTCGGCCAAGCGGCACATCGCCGAGCAGCAGGCGCTGATCGAAGAGGTCTTCTCGCTCTGACGCCCCCACTGGCGCTCGCGCCCGAGGGCTCACCGGCCCCCGTCCTCCCCTCCGGGAGGGCGGGGGCCGCGCCGTCGCCCGGCACCGGCCGGGCCGCCGCCGGCCCCTGACGGGCCGGCCGACCGGTCTATCCTGACCGGGTCACCCCCCATCCGACCGGAGCGAACCGTGTACTTCACCGACCGAGGCATCGAGGAGCTGGCGAACCGGCGCGGCGAGGAGGAGGTCAGCTTCGAGTGGCTGGCCGAGCGCCTGCGCGAGTTCGTCGACCTCAACCCGGACTTCGAGATCCCGGTCGAGCGGCTGGCCACCTGGCTGGCCCGGCTCGACGACGAGGACGACGAGTGACCGGGTGACGGCCCACGAGGGGCCCGGGAGGCAACCGCCTCCCGGGCCCTTCGCGCGTCCCGGGGCTCCCCCTACGGGGTCCCCGGCGGCGGATCGGGGACGGATCGGGGTCGGGTTCCGGGTCCGGCACGCTTGATTTTCCCGTCACGCGATATATCGTCTTTAAAAGAGAACGCGATACATCGCGATCGGCAACGGGAGGCGGCAGAGATGAGCCAGTGGACGGTCGACGGGCCCGAGAGGATCACCATCGACGAAGCGGTCCGCGCGGTGCACGTACGGATCATCGACGGCACCGTGAACGTGGTGGCGGCCGAGGGCCCGGCCCGCCTGGAGGTCACCGACCTCGAGGGCGAGCCGCTGCACGTGACCCTGGTGGACGGCGTCCTGACGGTCACCTACAAGGACATCAACAGCTGGGGCGAGTTCGGCGACTGGCTCAAGTCGGTCGGCTCGGTCAAGAGCTTCTTCGGCACCTTCAAGCGCAAGCGGGTGGCCGGCGTCACCGTCACCGTCCCGGCCGGCGCGGAGGTCAAGGTCGGCACCGTCTCGGCCGGCACGACCGTCTCCGGCGTCTCCGGGCACGTCTCGGTGCAGAGCGCCAACGGCGACGCCACCCTGGTCGGGCTGACCGGCCGCACCGAGGCCAACACCGTCACCGGTGACGTGGACGCCCAGTCCGTCGGCGGCCGGCTGCGGGTCAACACCGTCTCCGGGCAGCTCACCGTCGTCGCCGGCACCGCCGACCGGGTCCAGGCCAACTCCGTCACCGGCGCCGTCACCCTGGACCTGGACGTCGACGGCGAGGCCGACGTCAAGGTCACCACCGTCAGCGGCCCGGTCGTGGTCCGGATCCCCTCCCGCACCGACGCCAAGGTCGAGGCCGGCTCCACCAGCGGCGACATCTCCAGCAGCTTCGAGCAGCTCAAGCTGAGCGGCACCTGGGGCGCCAAGAAGCTGTCCGGCCAGCTCGGCGAGGGCCGCGGCAGCCTCCACGTCACCACCGTCTCCGGCGCGGTCACCGTCCTGAGCCGCCCCGAGCCCGAGGACGAGGGCCCGGCGAAGGAGCTCCCGGCGGCCCCCGGCAAGCCCGACCTCACCAAGGAGGCCTGAGATGACCCCCGTGTTCGGCCATGGCCGGCTCCGGCTCTACCTGCTGAAGCTGCTCGACGAGGCCCCGCGCCACGGCTACGAGGTGATCCGCCTGCTGGAGGAGCGCTTCCAGGGCCTGTACGCCCCCTCCGCCGGGACGGTCTACCCGCGGCTGGCCAAGCTGGAGCAGGAGGGCCTGGTCGCCCACAGCACCGAGGGCGGCCGCAAGGTCTACCGGCTGACCGACGCCGGTCGCGCCGAACTCGAAGCCCGGAACGGCGAGTTGGCCGAGCTGGAGCTGGAGATCCGGGACTCCGTGGCGCAGCTCGCCGGGGCGATCCGGGAGGACGTCCGGGACAGCGCCAAGGACCTGCGCGAGGAGCTGTGGAAGGCCGCCAAGCAGACCCCCCGGCCCGACCGCGCCGAGGGCGAGGGGGACCCGTGGTCCGGCCCCTGGGGCGACAACGACTCCTGGCAGCGCGCCAAGGAGGAGTTCAGCGAGTTCAAGCGGCAGGCCAAGGAGCAGGCCAAGCGCGCCCGGGAGCAGGAGAAGGCCGCCAAGGCCAAGGCGAAGGCCGCCGAGGAGGAGGCCCGCCGGCTGCGCGAGCAGGCCAAGGCCTCGCGCTCGGCCGCGCAGCAGGAGGCGCTGCGGATCAAGCGCCGGGTCGAGCAGCAGGTGCGCGAGCACGCCGCGAAGGGCGACTGGCCGAGCGGGCTCGCCGAGGGCCTGGCCGAACTGACCAAGGGCCTGTCCGGCCTGGCCGACGCGGCCCGCTGGGGCCACCCCGCGGACGGGACCGGCGAGTCGGGCGGGTCGGGCGAGTCGGATGCTTCGGGTGAGCGGATCACCGTGACCCGGATCGACCTGGACAAGGACGGGTCCGGCACCCCGGCCGACCTGCCGTCGTGGGCCCGCACCGACCCGGCCGAGGACCCGGCCCGCGAGCTGGAGCGGCTGCTCGACCGCTTCCGCGACCAGGTCCGCGACGCGGCCCGGGACGGCGGGGTGAGCGCGGACAAGCTGGCCGAGGCCCGCTCGGTGCTGGGCACCGCCGGCGAGCGGCTGAAGCGGCTGCTCGGCTGAAGCGGCCGCTTGGCTGACGCGGCCGCCCGGCCGTCGCTGGCCGGACGCGCAGGCCCGGTGCCCCGGACGGGGGCGCCGGGCCGCCGCACGTCAGGGGTTGAGCACGATCTTGCCGAAGACCTCGCCCTTGGCCAGCCGGGCGAAGCCGTCCCGGGCCTCGGCCAGCGGCAGCACCGAGTCCACCACCGGGCGGACGCCGGTGTTGGCGCAGAGGGCGAGCAGCCCGGCCAGCTCCTCCTTGGTGCCCATGGTCGAGCCGACCACCTTGAGCTCCAGGAAGAAGATCCGGTTCAGCTCGGCGGCCCTCGGGTTGGGCCCCGAGGTGGCCCCCGAGATGACGATGGTGCCGCCCGGGCGCAGCGACTTCACCGAGTGCGACCAGGTCGCGGCGCCGACCGTCTCCATGACCGCGTCCACCCGCGCGGGCAGCCGGGCGCCGCTCTCGAAGGCCGCGTCGGCACCGAGCTCCACCGCCCGCCGGCGCTTGGCCTCGTCCCGGCCGGTGACCCAGACCCGCAGGCCGGCCGCCTTGCCGAGGACGACCAGCGCGGTCGACACGCCGCCGCCCGCGCCCTGCACCAGCACGGTGTCGCCGGGCCTGACCCCGGCGTTGGTGAACAGCATCCGGTAGGCCGTCAGCCAGGCGGTGGGCAGACAGGCGGCTTCCTCGAAGCTCAGCTCGGCGGGCTTGGGCAGCAGGTTCCAGGTGGGGACGGCCACCCGCTGGGCGAAGGTGCCCTGGTAGCGCTCGGTCAGGATGGAGCGCGGCTCGTCCGGGCCCACCCCGTGGCCGCTCTGGCCGATCACCGAGTGGACGACCACCTCGTTGCCGTCCTCGTCGACGCCCGCGGCGTCGCAGCCGAGGATCATCGGCAGCTTCTCGGCGGGCAGCCCGACACCGCGCAGCGACCACAGGTCGTGGTGGTTGAGGCTGGCGGCCCGGACCGTGACCACGCTCCACCCCGGACGGGCCTGCGGCTCGGGGAGCTCGCCCAACTCCAGTGCGCTGAGCGGGTCGTCGGCATCGATACGTGCGGCGTAGGCAGCAAACATGACCCGGACGATAGCCGGGACGGCCGGGGCCGGGAACCACGCGTGAGTGTGACGCGTGTCCCGACGCTGTGACTCCCCCACTCGGAGGCGGGGGAGCGGCCGTCGTGGCGGGCGCGCTCCCCCGACCGCGTCAGATCCGGGCCACGCCCTCCGCCCGGGCGGCCTCGGCGACGGCCTTGGTGACCGCCGGGGCGACCCGCTCGTCGAACGGCGAGGGGATGACCTTCTGCGGGGTCAGCTCGTCGGCGACCACGCCGGCCAGCGCCTTGGCGGCGGCCAGCTTCATGCCCTCGGTGATCCGGGAGGCCCGGACCTGGAGGGCGCCGGCGAAGATGCCGGGGAAGGCCAGCACGTTGTTGATCTGGTTCGGGAAGTCGCTGCGGCCGGTGGCGACCACGGCCGCGTACTTGTGGGCGACCTCGGGGTGGATCTCCGGGTTGGGGTTGGCCATCGCGAAGACGAACGCGCCCTCGGCCATGGTGGCGACGACCTCCTCCGGCACGGTGCCGCCGGAGACGCCGATGAACACGTCGGCGCCGGCCAGCGCGTCGGCCAGCGAGCCCTTGCGGCCGGAGCGGTTGGTCTGCGCGGCGATCTCGGCCTTGACGTCGGTGAGGTCGCCGCGGCCCTCGTACACCACGCCCTTGCGGTCGCAGACGGCCACGTCGCCGATGCCGGCGGCGACCAGCATCTTGGCGATGGCGATGCCGGCCGCGCCGGCGCCGGAGATGACGGCCCGCAGCGAGCCGATCTCGCGGCCGGTCACCTTGGCCGCGTTCCACAGGGCGGCGGTGGTGACGATCGCGGTGCCGTGCTGGTCGTCGTGGAAGACCGGGATGTCCAGGGCCTCCTGGAGCCGGCGCTCGATCTCGAAGCAGCGCGGGGCGGAGATGTCCTCCAGGTTGACCCCGCCGAAGGAGGGCGCCAGCCGGACCACGGTCTCGACGATCTCGTCGACCCCGGTGCAGGCGAGCGCGATCGGCACCGCGTCCACGCCGCCGAACTGCTTGAACAGGATGGCCTTGCCCTCCATCACGGGCAGCGAGGCCTGCGGGCCGATGTCGCCCAGGCCGAGCACCGCGGTGCCGTCGGTGACCACCGCGACGGTGTTGGCCTTCCAGGTGTAGTCGTCGACCAGTTCGGGCTGCTCGGCGATGGCCGTGCAGACGCGGGCGACACCGGGGGTGTAGGCGAGGGACAGGTCGTCCGCGTCGCGCACCGGGACGGTCGCCCGGATCTCCATCTTGCCGCCGCGGTGGAGCGCGAAAACCGCGTCGACCGGATCGACGGTGTCCTGGGTGCTGCTGATGATCTCCGCTGCCACGATGACCTCTTCGTCATTGTTCTGGCGAGGACGCGCGGCCGACGGGCAGGGCGACCCGTCCGGAAACCGGAAACCGGGTACGCCGAAGCGGACCCGGGGTCGGGGTCGGGGCGCTGCCGTCGGGCGGCGCCCTCGGATGAGGGTTTTATGGGGTCTGTGTTGTCCGTGTTGTGCTACCGGACCGAGCCTAGGTCGGACGGAGGCATCGCACCTATGCCTTTTCGTCCTCGTCACGTGCGGTTCATCGCCGCGCTGTCGCCTCACTGGGACCCGGCGTCGGAAGCGCCGGGCACCGGCGGCGGCAACGGCTTGAGCGCACGCGCACCCGCAGGAGTGAACGCGGACACGAGGGGGAGTCGGCACTCCGGATACGGAGCCGCGTGAGGACTTCCGTTCCCGAGCACCCCGAGCCTGTCGGGGCTCGTCGGTCCGGTTCGAGCGTTCGGGGGTCACCCGGTACCGAATTCTGACACACCCGCCGCCGGGCCCGGCAGGCCGGGATGGCAGGATCGCTTGTCCGCCATTTCGCGTACACCACCGCGACACCGTGGCGACCGCACGTCCCTCCCCAGGAGCAGCCCTCATGCCTCACCCCCTCCCCGCCCGCCGCCCCGCCCTGGCCGGCGCCGTCCTGGCCACCGCCGGGGCCCTGTTGCTGACCGGTTGCGGCGGTGGCGGGCAGGCCACCGCGGACGACCCGGTCAAGGACGTCCGCGGCAAGCTGCCGAAGGCCCAGCGCTCGGCCGGGGCGCTGCGGATCGGCATGGACGTCAACTACGCCCCGGTGGAGTTCCGCGGCCCGGACGGCAAGCCCACCGGGCTGGACCCGGAGCTCGCGGCCGCCCTGGGCAGGATCCTCGACGTGCGGGTCGAGTTCGTGGACACCCCGTTCGGCAAGCTGGTGCCGAACCTCCAGGCCAAGCAGTACGACGTGGCGATGTCGGCGCTCAGCGACACCCGCCGGCGCCGCGACGGCGTGGACGAGGCCGGCAAGCAGACCGACCCCGGCGTGGACTTCGTGGACTACTTCATCGCCGGCACCTCGATCGTCGTCCCGAAGGGCAACCCCAAGGGGATCAAGACCCTGGACGACCTGTGCGGCCGGACCGTCGCACTCCAGCAGGGCACCACCCAGGACGAGATCGTCACCCGCCAGGTCGCGGTCTGCGCCCGCACCGGCCGCCAGCTCACCACGCACAAGCTGGACACCGACGCCAAGGCACTGGCCGAGGTCGCCTCCGGCACCGCCGCGGCCGGGCTGAACGACTTCCCGGTGGCCGCCTACGCGGCGAAGAGCCCCGACGGCGGCGGCCGCTTCGAGGTGACCGGCGGGCAGTCCACCTCCAACCCGTACGGGATAGCCGTGCGCAAGGGCGACACCGAGCTGCGGGACGTCCTGACCAAGGCGGTCGACCAGCTGATCCGCAGCGGCGAGTACGACAAGATCCTGGCCAAGTGGAACGTCAGCGCCGGCGCGGCGCAGAACGCGGTGGTCAACGGGGGCATCTGAGCGGACGGCGGCGGGCCTCCGGGCGGAGCACAGAGCGATCTGCATACTTATGCGCAGGGTGACAGGAGCGCGGATTAAGTCCGAATAGCGGACGGCGGGACCCCTTGTTATCCGATTTTGATCTGGATGAGGGCCACCTGACCGTCAGCAGATGGCAGGATTCCCCCCATCTCGGATCGAGCCGGCCACTGGTCGAGGCGGTTCGGTCGACGTCCACCTCGGCGGAGGGTGGCGGCAGCAGCACCCGTAGCACCCTGGGCGGTCCCAGCGTCCAGGCACGCACCACCCGGCCTGCACGTACGACGACGTACGACGCACACCCGTACGGCGTCGTACGGCTCGCTCCCCCGGTGCGCCGCTCCCGCGGCGCGCTCCGCCCGACCTTCTCTCCCAGGAGGAGATCCCCCTCATGACCGCCCGTACCAAGCGCAACCGGCTCTTCGCGGCCGGTGTGGTCGCCGCCTCCGTCTCCCTGGTCCTGACCGGCTGCGGCAGCAGCAAGAGCGAGGGCAGCGGCGCTCCCAACGCCTCCGCGACCGTCAACGAGGTCAAGGCCGACCCGAAGCTGGCCGCCCTCGTCCCGGACGACGTCAAGTCCGCCGGCAAGCTCCTGGTGGGCGCGGACGCCTCCTACGCCCCGGACGAGTTCAAGGACGACAGCGGCAAGGTCATCGGCATGGACGTCGACCTGGCCAACGCCATCGCCGCCAAGCTCGGCCTGAAGGCCGAGGTCCAGGACTCCGGCTTCACCGCGATCATCCCCGGTATCCAGGCGAACAAGTTCCAGCTCGGCATGTCGTCCTTCACGGACAACAAGGAGCGCGAGCAGATCGTCGACATGGTCACCTACTTCAACTCCGGCAGCGCCATCGCCGTGAAGAAGGGCAACCCGGAGAAGGTCGACCCGAAGGACCTCTGCGGCAAGAAGGTCGCCGTCCAGACCGGCACCACCCAGGCCGACGAGATCAAGGACACCCGCAACCCGGACTGCGCCAAGGCCGGCAAGCCGGGCATCCAGAACGACGGCGACAAGTTCGACCTCCAGACGGACGTCACCAACGCCGTGGTCTCCGGCCGCGACCAGGCGATGATGGCCGACTCCCAGGTCGTCGACTACGCGATCAAGCAGTCCGGCGGCCAGCTGGAGAAGCTCGGCGACACCTACGGCGTGGCCCCCTACGGCGTGGCCCTGGCCAAGGGCTCCAAGCTCACCCCGGCCATCCAGGGCGCCGTCCAGTCGCTGATCGACGACGGCACCTACAAGCAGATCCTCACCAAGTGGGGCGTCGAGGCCGGCGCCCTCGACAAGTCGACCGTCAACGGCGCCGTCAGCTGACCCCTCGTACGCTTCATCTCTCCCCCGAGGCCACACCGTGAACTCTTTGGACAAGGGGACGGCGGAACAGGGACGGCCTGAGACCATCAAGGCCGTCCCGGTCCGTCACCCCGGACGCTGGGCGGGCGCCGTCGTCATCGCCCTGCTCGCGGCGATGCTGCTGAGCGCCCTCTTCACCAACCCCGCTTTCAAGTGGGACATCGTCGGTCAGTACCTGTTCCACGACAGCATCGTGCACGGCATGGTCGTGACGCTGGAACTGACCGCACTCTCCATGCTCATGGGTGTGGTCGGCGGCATCATCCTCGCGGTGATGCGGCTGTCCCCGAACCCGCTGCTCTCCGGCACCGCCTGGGTCTACATCTGGATCTTCCGCGGCACGCCGGTGCTGGTGCAGCTGGTGTTCTGGAACTTCCTCGGCCTGATCTGGGCCAAGCTGTCGATCGGCGTGCCGTGGGGACCGGAGTTCTGGTCCGAGTCCACCAACGTCCTGATCCCGACCTTCGTCGCCGCGCTGCTGGGCCTCGGCCTCAACGAGGCCGCCTACATGGCGGAGATCGTCCGCGGCGGCATCCAGTCGGTCGACGAGGGCCAGACCGAGGCCGCGCACGCGCTCGGCATGAGCCGGTTCCAGACCATGCGGCGGATCGTCCTGCCGCAGGCCATGCGGGTGATCATCCCGCCGACCGGCAACGAGACCATCTCGATGCTCAAGACGACCTCGCTGGTCTCGGTGATCTCCCTGGAGGAGATCTTCCGGGCCGGCCAGGTCATCTACTCCCGGAACTACCAGAACATCCCGCTGCTGATCGTGGTCAGCCTCTGGTACCTGTTCTTCACCTCCGTGCTGACCATCGGCCAGTACTACATCGAGCGCCACTACGCCCGGGGCTCCAACCGCACCCTCCCGCCCACCCCGCTGCAACGGCTGCGGGGACTGTTCGCCGGGAAGCCCGCCCCGAAGACGACCGCCGACGTCGTCCCGGGGCTCGAGGGAGGTGGTCACGTATGACCGATCTGACCAAGACCCCCGCCGGCACCGCCGGGTCCGCCGAGCCCATGGTCCGCGCCGAGGGGGTGCACAAGTCGTACGGCCTGGTCGAGGTGCTCAAGGGCATCGACCTGGAGGTCAAGCAGGGCGAGGTGTTCTGCCTGATCGGCCCCTCCGGCTCCGGCAAGTCGACCTTCCTGCGCTGCATCAACCACCTGGAGAAGATCAACGGCGGCCGCCTCTGGGTGGACGGCGAACTGGTCGGCTACCAGCAGCGCGGCGACCGGCTGCACGAGCTCAAGGACCGCGAGGTCGCCCTCAAGCGGCGCGACATCGGCATGGTCTTCCAGCGCTTCAACCTGTTCCCGCACATGACGGCCATAGAGAACGTCATCGAGGCGCCGGTCCAGGTCAAGGGCGAGAGCAGGGCCGAGGCCCGCGAGCGCGGGATGGCCCTGCTGGAGCGGGTCGGCCTCGCCGACAAGGCGAAGAACTACCCGTCCCAGCTCTCCGGCGGCCAGCAGCAGCGCGTCGCGATCGCCCGCGCGCTGGCCATGAAGCCCAAGCTGATGCTCTTCGACGAGCCCACCTCGGCGCTCGACCCGGAGCTGGTCGGCGACGTCCTGGACGTCATGCGCGGCCTCGCCGAGGAGGGCATGACCATGGTGGTCGTCACCCACGAGATGGGCTTCGCCCGCGAGGTCGGCGACGCGCTGGTGTTCATGGACGGCGGCGTGGTCGTCGAGTCCGGCAACCCCCGCCAGGTCCTCACCGACCCCCAGCACGAACGCACCAGGGCCTTCCTCTCCAAGGTGCTCTGAGCACGTACCATCGGCGCCCGGCAGGCCAGGCC
>NZ_JBHTRF010000131.1:0-12693 GCF_042796115.1 Kitasatospora sp. NPDC056446
CAACACCTCCTGGCCACCTGGAACGGCACATGCCCGACCTGCCAGCAAGCACTGCCCAGACCAAGACCAGCCCCGACCTAACAAAGCACTACTAGGCGCTCAGGCTGTCGGCGTACTGAGGAAAGTGCTCAGGCGCGTACAGACCAACGTGTTCAGTCGTGGGACCGGGGACGACAACCCTGCGGCCGTGGGGGTGTCTGCGAGCATCCATGACTCGCCGGCGGTCTGAACCCGGAGCACGCGGGCGTAGGCTCTCAGAAATGCGGATCGGCGAGCTGTCCAAGCGCACGGACGTGAGTCCGCGCTCACTGCGGTACTACGAAGAGCAGGGCCTGCTGACCAGCTCACGTTCCGACGCCGGGCAGCGTCACTATTCCGATGGTGCGGTCCAGCGCGTATCGCTCATCCGACAGCTGTTCGACGCGGGTATGTCCAGCCGGGTGATCGCGACTGTGCTGCCGTGTGTGGACATCCCTGGCGACCTGGGCGTCGCCGAGGAGACGTTCACGGCGATGATGCGCGAGCGCGAACGGATCGACTCCGACATTGCGCACCTGATCGAGACCCGGGATGCACTCGACGTGCTGATCAGGGCCAACAGCCGGCACCGGGCGGAGCTGTCCACGGCCCCGGAACCGGTGGCACAGTCGGCCTGATGCTGTGATCTGCATCTCAGCCACTTGCCCCTTACATCAATGTCAGAGGTGAGGATGGCGACAGCGCCCGGAACCACCGGGGTCGGTCACACGAGAGGCAGCAGAAGATGGGGCAGGCGTGGGGTTTTGGCAGGTATGGCGGGCCCGAGGTGCAGGAGTTCTTCGATCGTCCCGATCCCGTCCCCGGTCGCGGCGAGGTGCTGATCCGGGTCACCGTGGCCGGCGTGAATCCCCTCGACCACCTTCTGCGCTCGGGACTGGTCGACGGGCTCGACGGCGGGCGTCCGTTTCCCCGCGTTCTGGGGATGGAGGCAGCCGGAATCGTTCTCGCTCGGGGCGAGGATGTCGAAGGGCTCGAGGTGGGTGACGCGGTCTTCGGCTTCGCACTCACCGGTGGCGGCACCTACGCCGAGACGACGGTGCTGTCCGCGCCGAACAGCGCGCGCATCCCGGAGGCTCTGTCCGCGACCGTGGCGGCAACGCTGCCAGTGGCCGGGACGACCGCGGTGGACGTGCTCGACCAGCTCGACCTCCCGGCCGGTGCGACGGTCCTGGTCAACGGGGTCGGGGGCGGGGTCGGCCTCGCCGTCGCCCGGTTGGCCATCGGGCGCGAGTTGCGTGTGATCGGCACCGGGAGTGCCGCCAAACGCGAGCACGCCGAGGCCATCGGGGTGCGGTTCATCGACTACGCCGCCGAGGACGTCGTCACCGCGGCGCGCGAGCTGGTCCCGGACGGCTTCGACGGGATCGTCGACCTGGTCGGAGGCCCCTCGCTGCGGACGGTCGCGCCACTGGCCCGGGAGCCCTACAACGTCATCGCCGTGGGCGATATGTCTGTGCCCGATCTCGGTGGGCGTTTCGTCGAGCGTCGCCTCGACCGCGAGAACCTGGAGCGGTCCGCCCGGCTGGCCCTCGACGGAGTCCTCGTACCCGTGATCACCGCGGTCCATCCGCTCTCCGACGCCCCGGCCGCCCTCGCCACCGTCGAGAACGGTCACGCCTCGGGCAAGGTTGTCATCAAGGTGGTATGAGAAGTGCCCGGCCGCCCGACGCCGCCGACCGTCCATTGCGGACTGACGAGAGCCCGTGGTCAGCGCAGCAACAACTGAACACGTTCACCTGTACGGCGTTGAGCACGTTCAGGCGTACGCCGACACTCAGGCCCGCTCAACCGCAGCAAGCTTCCACCCCGCCGAAGGTACCGCCGTCCGGGTGTGACGAATCGGCGGACCAAGCCCAGCAGCTCAGGGTCAGTGGTGGCGTGACGCATAGCTGCATCCTTGCCAGGCGAATGCCCAGCTGCCAGCGGTTTTGCCCCAGGAAACCCCGAGCGACGATCGCTAGTGCAGAGAAGGGTCTACGCGACCGCCTCGCAGGAGGCTTTCCTGGAAGGGCACCTGGAGGCGTTCACGGTGCTGGGCGGGGTACCGTCGGTGCACATCCGCTACGACAACTTGAAGCCGGCGGTCAAGCAGGTGCTGTTCGGCCGCTCCCGCCTGGAGTCGGCGCGGTGGGCGTCGTTCAAGTCCTGGTACCAGTTCTCGGCGTTCTACTGCGCGCCGGGCGAGGTCGGCGCCCACGAGAAGGGCGGGGTCGAGCACGAGGGCGGGCGCTTTCGCCGCAAGCACCTGGTCCAGCCGCCGGTGGTGGAGTCGCTGGCGGAGCTGAACGAGCGCCTGGCGGCGATCGACGTCGCGGAGGACGCCCGACACATCCATGGCCAGCCGACGTCGATCGGGTTCGACTTCGAGGCCGAGCGCGAGCGGCTGCGGCCGCTGCCGGCGGACGACTACGACTGCGGGATCGACCTGACGCCGGTGGTCGCCAGGAACTCCCGGATCACGGTGCGGCAGTGCTACTACTCGGTGCCGGCGAAGTTCATCGGCGCGAAGGTGCGGGTCAAGCTGCGGGCGAACGAGTTGTGGGTGTTCGACGGGCGCAAGGTCGTCGCCCGCCACCCGCAGCTGACCCGCCGTTACACCTACCACGACCTGCTGGACCACTACGCTGGAGATCCTGCTGGTCAAGCCGGGGGCGTTCGCCGGGGGCCTCGGCGTCCCGCTGCCGCGCCGCCGCGCCGCCGCGCCGTCCGTCGTCGTCCGCCCCCGGCCGGGCCCCGGCCGCGGTATTCGCCGCAGCCGCCGTCCTGCTGCCGATGGTCCCGCTCATGGCGGACAGCCCCGGGATGGCCACGAGCCTGCGCTGGACCTTCGCCGTGATGGCCGCCGTCTCCCTCGCCACGATCCGCCAGGACGTCGCAGCCCAGGTCAACGAGGTCTTCGCCCGCGCCGTCCCCTGGGAGAAGTAACGCACCTGGGCGGGGTCGCGCAGCGCCTGGACGGCCTCGAATCCGTGATGGGGCACGGGGCCGCTGTTGCTAGCGGTGCCGAGGCAGAGGACGGATGCGTGCTGTTCGTGCCTTTCAGGGGTTCTGCAGGCCGTTGGCCACCCGGAGGAGCTCGGAGGGCGAGAGCGCCGCGTGGTGCGGGTCGATGCTCACCACGGTGAAGGTGCTGACGCCGTCGGACCAGGTGAGGGCGCGTTCGGAATCCGTGTCGCACACGAGGGATGCGCTGTGGCCGTTGACGGACATCGGTGGACCGGCATGGGTGCCCGGTGCCGGGTCGTGGGTGCCGGCCGCGGGGAGGTTCTGGGTGATGCTCAGCGCGGGTTTGCCGACGGTCGCGTAGTAGCGGGTCCAGGAGGGCACGGTGTCGCTGCGGTTGTACGGATTGGGAGTCCAGGGTCCGGCCACGGAGCCGAAGACCTGTGGGACGTCCGATATCGCGGTGAAGCCCGGGGGGAGGTAGCCGACGTCGGCGAGCCGGGCGGCGGGGAACGGGACGAAGGGCTTTCCTGTGTTGGCCTCCGACAGCTGTCTGGTCCCCAGAGGGGCGTGGAGTGTGAGACTGACCAGACGGCCGGCTGAGGGGCACTCGTGGGTCTGGTCCACGGTGCGCCCGGTCTTCAGATCCGCGGCGACCGTCTGCGGCGTCTCGCGCGCAAACAGCCGCGGTTCGGGCTCCTGGCACGGTGCCCACATGACCGGTGTTGTGAGGGTGCGGCCGTCGGCGCTGAGGAGCACCTGGCTGAACAGCCCCGCGTCAGCTCTGGGCTCGCGGTCCGCATAGCGCACCACTGCGGACAGAGTAGCCAGGGCGACGACGGCGCCCACGACGAGGAGGGCTTTGCGGCGCCCCGGTGATGGCATTCGACCACTCCACGTTCGACGGCACGGCCTGTCCTGTTCGACCCGATGTCACCACAGTTCCAGCGGTTTCGCGGTGGCCCGCCCTCCGGCGAGTGACCGTGACACTGTTGGGCATCGGGCGCGTCGGATGATAGTGCAAACGTCCCCGTGGCGCGCCCGGCGCAGGTGTGCCGGGGCACGGTGACGGAACCCTGGCCCCGCCCCCGGCCGTCCCGGTCGGGTGTCCGGTCGCTTGGGTCGCTCCGCCGTCCCCGCCCGCCGGGGCCCGCCCCGGCCGCCCCGGCCGCCGTCCCTGCCCGCTGCCTCGCCCTTGTGTCCTGCGCGGTGGCCTGTCCCGGGGTTCTTTGGCTGTTCCTGGTGGCGCCGCGGGCGATACCCCTGCGGCCGGTGCCCCCTGACCGGTGCCCCCCTGTCGGTGTTCCTCCCGGGGGGCGTATCCGTACCGGTCGTTTCGGATGGTTTCGTCTTGCCGGGTGCGGGTTGGGTGGGGTGGAGTGATGAGGGTTCCGGGTTCACCGTGGCCGTTCCCGGCCCGCCGGGGTGGGGTCGGTGTCCTGGGTGTGGAGGAATGGTGGGGAGGGGGTATTGGCGTGGCGGGGGTTCCCCCGTAGCGTGTGCGGACCACCGTGGCAGGCGTGGTGGTCCGAGGGGAGGAATCGCGTGAACTCGCTTGTGTCGAAGGTTCGTTGGTCGGGTTCCCTGGTGGTGGCGGGGGTGTTGCTGGTCGCCGGTGTGCTCCCGGCCGTCGCGCGGACGGGGGACGGGGGTGACGGGCCGGTGGGGGGTGTCCCGCGGGCTGTGCAGTTGCGGGCGGGGGGCCAGTCGGTGGCGGTGGGCCCGGATGGCCGTAGGGCGTACGTGTCGACCATGTCGCGTGGTACCGGCTCGGGTCTGGCGGTGGTCGACACGCGGAGCGGGGCGGTCACCGCGGACGTGGTGTTGAGCGGGGGGTACAACGCGGCTGCCTCCGGGGTGGCCGTGAGTCCGGACGGTTCGCGGGTGTACGTGCTCTACGGGGTCGGCCACGGCTCGCCGGTGTCCCTGCTGGGCGTGGTCGACACCGCGACCGACACCCTGGTCGCCAGCGTCGCGCCGCCGGCCCAGAGCACTCCGGCGGGGTATCTGGCGGGCAACCTCGGTGCGCTGACGGTCAGTGCGGACGGTTCGCGGGTGTACGTGACGCAGTTCGGGCCGACGACCCCGCAGCGTCCGACGGAGGAGGGTACCCGGGTGTTGCAGTTCGACACCGGCCTGCAGGCGTTCACCGGCGCGGTGACGGTGCCCGGGCATTTCACCGGTTCCGTGGTCGCGCGCCCGGGTGGCGGGGACGTGTACGTGGTCAGCGACGAGGGCCTGACGCACCTGGACACCAGTGGTGGCAGCCCTGTCGTGGAGGGCACCAACGGCGCCGCCGCCGGCTCCTTCGCCGGTCTGGCCCTGTCCCCGGACGACACGCGGCTGTTCGGCGTGAACGGCGGGGGCCGGGGCTTCACCGTCGACCTCGCCACCGACGCCGTCACCGCGAGCTACGACATCACCGCGCACCGGTGGCTGCGGACCTTGTCGGTGAACGCGGCCGGCACCCGGCTGTACACGCTCTCCCAGGACTCCTCGCTCCTGGCGGTCGACACCGCGACCGACGCCATCGTCCCCGGCGAGGGCGTCCCGGGCCTGAGCGCCTCGGACCTGGCGCTGGGCCCGGACGGGCACACCTTCTACGCCGTGTCCGGTGCCGAGCTGCGGATCATCGGCTTCTGACCGTCCTCGGGCCGCGCGGGCCCCGCTCCTCGCCGCTCCTCGTCGGGGCGCTCCGCGCGGCCCGTGCCGGGCGGCGGACCGACACCCGCGAGGACCGCTGCAGGATCCGCGTGGGGGCCGGGGGTGCCGTCTCCCGGGGTGTCGGACGCCTCGGCCTGCGCAGGTCCCGCTGCCGAGGTCTGGCGAGGACCGGCCTCCGGCACCGGTTCGACGGGGCGAAGCGGCCAGGGCCCCGAATGCAACGACAGTGTCTCCGAGGCGGCCGGGGCCCCGGCCGTACCGGGTCCCTGGCCCTTGGCGACGGCGACGGTCTCGACGGGGGAGCGTCGGACGACGGCCGTGCGGGCGGTGCCGTCCGCCCGTGTCCGGCGGCGCGGCGGACGACCGCGCGCAGGAGTCCGGCGCCGGAGTGGAGGACGTCCAGGACGTGCGGCAGCCCGCGCAGGATGCTGCGGGCGGGGCCGACCGGGGACCGGGTCACGGTGGCCGTTCGACGAACGCTTCCACAAGGTGGTGACGGAACCCCGGTCCCCGGCCCCGGTGCGGGGTGGGCGGGTCTCCGGTCGCTCGGGTCGCTTCGCCGCCCGGGTCCGCCTTCCCGCCTGTCCCGCTCTGCCGTCCCCGCCTCGCTGCCCCGTCACAAGCCGCCGCGCTGTTCGGCCCGGCCCGCCCGCGTCCGTCGGCGTCGTCCCTGTCTGTGGCCGGCCCCCGGGCCTGGCAGTGCCTGCCAGTGCCCGGGCTGTCCGGGCTGTCCGGTGTGTTCGGGTCGGAGGAAGGGGTTGAGGAGTTCGGGGGTGCTGGTTGCCGGCGGGGGCCGGGGCGGGGCCCCCGCGTGGGGTGGGGCGGGTGCCGGGTGTCCCGCCGCCGGGTCGGCCGACGGCCGGGTAGGTCGAGTGCCTGGTGGAGTGCGGCCGAGTGGTCGCGGGCGGCGCGGGTGTGGCGTACGGCCTGGTCGAGGTGTTCGCCGTCCATCGCGTCGAGGCGTTCCCGTGTCCGGGCGGGGGTCCCAGGCCTGTTCGCGCAACTGCGGGGCCTGTACTTCCAGGCGCCGCCGCAGGGCGGCCTGACGGCACGCCGGGCCGTGGGTCACAGGCCGGTCGGCCGGTACTGGCCGCGTCGGGGGGCCGTGCTTCGCAGCGTGGCCGGCCCGCAGGGCCGCCTGTCCGTGAGGCTCCGTCACCACCCCACGGTGACAGAGCCCGGGGCCCGCCGCCCCGCGGCCTCGCCGACCGGTGGCCCCGGCTGCCGCCTCGGGCCGTCGACCGCCGGTCGAACGGATGGGGTGTCCCGGCTACTCGGCCGAAACACGGCAGCTGACTGGGGGCTGTCCCCCCGTACCGGCGCGGCGAGAGGCTCTGAGCACGCAGAAAGACTGCGCCGGGGGCGAGCCGACGGAAACGGTGACCCTCCCCGGCGCAGGTGAAGGCGCGCGCCTGCACGGGCGCTGATGCCCCGGGGCCGGGGCGATCGATCCTCTCCGAGACAAGAAGGCACGAGCACGTGAATCGTACGAAGAAGATAGCGGCGGCTGCGGCGATGACCACCGCGATCATGATGGGTGCGGCTGCTCCGGCGGCCACGGCAGCTGACGCGCCGGCGGCACCCGCGACCGTCACCACGACGGAACAGGAGCCGCTGCTCGGCTCCGCTCTGGCACGGCAGGTCCTCGCGACGCCGGAGCTCGCGAACCAGCTCAACGCCGAAGAGCGCGCCGGCATGCAGGCCATCGCCGATCAGGACGGCCACACGCGTGAGACGCGCAGCGTGGGAGGCAACGCGGCCAAGGCCGCCTGGGAGCTCATCAAGAAGGCCGGCCCGGGCGTGGTCAACGCGGCCAAGAAGGCCGCGGCCAAGGGTGCCTCCGGCCTCAAGGACTGGGCCAAGGGCCTGTCCTGGAAGAGCCCGATCCGCTGGACCGTCGGTCAGCTCCCCGCCTGGGCCTTGGAGGAGCTCATCAAGTACATCCTGAGCTGACCCCCGTCCCGACCCGGCAGACGCAGAGGAGAACCGCCGACACCGTGCCCTCTCGACCGCCGGAAACGGGCCGGTGCCGTAGACGGATCGAACGGACGGGAAGAGATGAACGCCACCGACAAGAAGCAGGATCTGGAACGCATCCTCTGGGAGGCCCCGATAGGAGCCGCTCTCCTCGCGTGGTTCCTGTTCGCCGTACGCGATGACGCCTTCGCCGGGTGGATCGTCTACGGGCTGGGGTGGGCAGGACCGGCCACCGCGCTGACGAGAAACGCTGTCGCCCGCACTCCTTTGTGGAACGGCGGCATCGTTCCGGTCCTGCTCGGGATCGTCTCGGGCATCCTGTTCCGGATCTTCTACGCGTAGGCCCGGAACGCCTCACCACACAGAGGGCCGCCCCGTCACGCACACGGCCCCCGGGCCGCGCGACGGGGCGGCCCTCTCAGCCTGCTGTCCGGAAAGCTCGACCGCGGGGACGTGTGCAGAGGACGAGGCGCCGCGCGCCTACCGGGCCCCACCGGCACGCCGACGAAGCCGCCTACACCGCTGCGGCCGGCACCCTCGCCGAATGGCAGCGCCTCCACGACCACACCACCGCCACCGAGGCCGAGCGCTACGGCCCCGACCACGACACCGCCCTCCGGCACGCGGTGCGCCGCGAGCGTCACCGCCCCGGGCCGCTCGCGCATCTGCCGCCTGCTTCACCCCAGATGATCTTCCGGGTCTTCTCGGACACGGCCACGGGCGGCACCCTGCCACAGGAGTGGTGCCCCGCGGGGTGCGAACGCGACGGTTCGGCGGGGGCGGGGGCCGGATGCAGTCGTGCGGGCGGCCGTTCCCAGTGGATCTCGGCAACGGCGACCACGGAACGACGAAGGGCCCGACCGCAGTGCGGTCGGGCCCTTCGTTTGCTCTGGCGGGCGAAGGCGGAGGATACGAGATTCGAACTCGTGAGGGATTGCTCCCCACACGCTTTCCGGTTCTCCCGAACTCCGTCCGCCGGGGTCCACGCCCGTCCTGGACTGCGGAGGCGCAAGCCGCCGCCCGGTCTTGAACGTGGCCGGACGCGGGCGGATGAGACCAGAGCTGAGACCGGGCGACCGGCGTGGCAGCCCACTGCGGCTGTGGGGTGTACGTCGGCCAGTCGCCTGCGGGCCACCCGTCGACCACCGCGGCGTATCGAACGGTACTGCCGCCGGAGTCGAGTTCAGAGCTCGTTGCCGACGAGTCCGGCAAGGGCCCCGAGGAGTGCCGGCGCGAGGTAGAGAAGCCGGGACGCGGGCCTGTTCCGAACACGCTCGATGAGGGCCGCGGTGGCGAAGCCGAAAGTCGCGGCGTAGAGCAGGAGGTTGTTGCTGTTCAAGCTGCTCCAGCCGTGCGCGGCAAGCGTCACGATGGTCATGGTTCCGCCGAAGATACTCGCGGACGAGAGGACGTTGCGGCCCCGCGGCACCGGCGTTCCCCAGGCCGTGCCGTGCCGCCGAACGGCCTGCCACAGCAGGAGTGCCGCGGCGCACACCTCCACGGCTGTAGCGGTGATGAACGCGACCATGAACACAACCTTCATGCCGGACCCCTTCCGAGCGCAGTACACGGTGAATGCCGGCCGGCCGCACGCAGCCGGCCGCCGGCCCGGGGCCGTCAGGAGCAGCTGCTGACGACGGTGGTCAGGCCCGTGATGTCACCGAACACGGCGACGAGAGCCTTCATCCTTTCTTCGGCGTTGCCCGCCTGGATGACGAGCTTGGCGCCCTTGTACACGCCGCCGAGCTTCTTGAGCTTTGCGACCAGGACGGCATTGCCCGCGACGAAGGCGCCGATGGCGGCGACGCACCCGGCCACCGTGAACACGTCGTCCCAGCCGGCTTGGGCCGCCTGAACGCCGGTTGTCGTCTGCCGGCCCGCCCCAGCCGGAGAGGGGCGGGTGAGCGCCTGGAGGGCGAGACCCTGAGCGACCGCGTCGTTGGGATACATGGCGGCGAGGACCTGCTGCAAGGTCGGGGACACGGGGAGGGCCGCGAAGCGATCCTCCAGAGCGTCGAACCGGATGGCGGGGGCTCCGGCGGCCCGGAAGACGGCCGTTGCCGTCGAGACCTCCGTCTTCACCGTCTCGGCACGCTGGCTCCGGTACTCGGTGGCCTGTGCCATGCCGGCGGTCGCCCCGAGGCTCACAGCCGCGATGACGGTCGCCGTGCCGATGCGCAGGGTGGCGACTCGACGGGATCGCACGATGTCGCCGGTCACGATACGAATCTCCGATCATGGTCGGACAGGGGTCTTCATCCGCCGCTCAGTACCCTTCTCGTTCACACCGGTTCGGGTCCTGGCCGTGCTTCTTCCGCGTGCTTGCGAACCCCATGCGGCTGGGAGCGGGATTCCGTCTCCGTCAACTCGCACCCTCAGTACATGGTGTGTGCATGCCCAGAGTCTGGCGCTGCCCGCACTGGAGTGACCAGCCCTCCTTCAGCGGTCGTATCCCAGCCGAGTGGCCAGGACCCACTGGCCGATCATCCGGGTTCTCCAGGGCTTCGGACAGCTGGTGCTGTGACCGCATGGGTTCGCCGGGTCGGCGGTCGCACCATCCGGACCGGTTGCATGCGGGTGGACATCCAACCCGGTGAAGGAGGCGTAACAGCGGAGCCGGTGAGCCCTCATGCGAGCCCGAGACAGCACGGGCCGCCCTCCGCCTCAGGGCCGAAGAGCCGACCCATCGACAGCTGGAAGCCTCGTGGCAGCCCACCGATCAGCCGGACTGGTGGATCGGAGTTGTCACCAAGGCCGGACCACTCGCCGATGCCGATCGCTGAGCTGTCCTCGACAGGCACGCAGAAACCCGGTGAACCCATGCGGTCACAGCACTGGGCAGTTGCCGCCGCCGCTCTCATCGCCGCCCAGTGCCCGGGCGGTGGACCGATCAGCACAAGTTACGGCCCCGACGAAGCCCTTCCGATCCTCGCCATCGATCTCCGGCCGCTCGCTGTCGAGGCGCTCGACCGCGTGGTTGCCGAGAACTGCGAGCTCGCCGGCCTCTGGGACGAGACAGCGGACGGACCGGAGCGGCGGCAGGCCATCGGCCGCATCCGCGCCGTCCTCGCACCCGAGCCTGAGCCTCGGGAACCACCACTCTTCGACCTCTAACCGATTAACCCAGCGTTACCGGTCACGGAAGTTGAGCCAGAGCCACGACTCGTGATTAAAGCCCCCGCGTCAGTGTCCGGGTTGGGGGGGGTTGAGGAGCCCTGGGGTCGGGCCGGGCTGCTGGCCGGGGTCGGGTCGTGGGCTGCGTGGGGTGGGTCGGGGGCAGTCGAGTGGGCGGCCAGGTGGTCGTGGGCGGCGCGGGCGTGGCGCACGGCCTGGTCGAGTTGGTCGCTGTCCATCGCGTCGAGGTGTTCCCGTGCCCGGGTGGTGGTCCCGGGGCGAGGATCTCCAGCAGGTCCTGGGCCTGTGCGCGTAGTTGTGGGGCCTGTTCGTCGAGGCGGCGCCGACGCAGGGCGGCCGGGCGGCAGGCCGGGTCGTAGGTCACAGGCCGGTGCGGCCGGTGCCTGCCGGCTCCGCCGCTCAGCGCGCCCTGTTCGACCGCATGCCCGGGTCGCTCTGCCACTGTTTCGAGAACTGCTGGTTCTTCGACGAAGACACCGCTTTCCCGTCGGCCGTGTCACCGGTCGACGCCAGGGTGGTCTGACGTCTTTGCCGATCACGGTGCCACGAGCCGATCATTCGGCCATGAGACGCGAAGTTCAGGCATTCGTCACCGGGGGCGTACTCCCTGACCGGGACGCGGACGAAGGCGGGATCGATCGGCGGGGACAGCAGCTCCAGGCGATCAGTAGACCGGTCACCGCCGCCGAGGCCCAGGCGCTGGCCACCTGCTTCGGGCCAGACGACTGCTACGGCCTGGCGTGGTCACTGCTGCATCTCATCGAAACCGGTCCCAACCCCGTCCTCACCGAGAAGCCGGGCCCCGCCGCGAACGAGTGGCGGCACCGCCTGTGGCAGCGGGCTCTCAACGCCGGCCTTGTTCGAGAGGACTCGACCAGCCGATGCCGTGAGGTGTCTGGATAGCCCCGTTCACCAGACCGGGCCCGCGGTATCACCCCGGTTCACTGGAAGCGCTGTGGGATGTGCTGCTGGTGCCCCGGCGGCCGGTGGCGGCGGGTGAGCCGGGCGGAGTCGGATCGGAAGCCGTGGGCGTGCTTCTCCCCTCCCTCGGGGTCCGGGTCGCAGGTGGGGGTGGCGAGGATGTCGAAGCCGCGGCGCCGGTGTTCGGCGCGGGCTTCCACGGGTTGAAGCGGATCCGGTCGAGGCCCCCCGTGGGCCCGGCCGGTGGAGCGGGTGAGACCGGGCGGGCTGGTGATGTCCGCCACGAAGAGGCCGGCCTCCCCGGTGACGTCTCCCCGGTGACGTGGTCGCGTACCTCTCCGTCCGGAAACCGCGGAAGGCGATCACGCTCCCCCCTTTGGGCGTCTCCCCGGAGAGCAGGCCGGGGAGGACGGACTCACTGCGGCCGTAGGCGTGCCACTGGGGCCGGGCCTCCTCGACGGTGCCGTTCCCGCGAGCGCGGAGTCGATGCCGTCGACGACCACGCAGCCGAACGGACCGGCGCCAGCGGACGAAGCCGTCAAGGTCCCGCGTCCAGGGGAGAGCTCGGCTCTTCTCGTGCCTGTCCCCGGTCCCACCACCCGGACGCGGTGGAGACCCCGCTCCCGGCGCGCCCTGCGCAGTGGCTGCCGAACGCTACATATCGATACTCGATACATGCTCGCGGGTGTGACGAGACAAAAGCCGCTCCTGACGGAACCGCAGTACTTCATCCTTGCCGCGCTCGTGGACGGGCCCCTGTACGGCTACGGCGTCATCAGCAGGACCGCCCGGGCCTGTCGACAATCTGGCCAGACGCCCCTGGACGGGCCCCTGGCCCTTCCCGGACGATACGGCCGTCTCCCGACCGGCCGGGCTCCGGCACTGCTGTTGCTCCTCGGGTTCACGGCGCTCCACCTGACACCGCCTGCGACCTCGCGCTCGCCTCCGCCCGGGAACGGCTGGACGATGCGCGCCCCCAGCAGAAGACCACCCGGGCTCGTCTAGCCGCCCTGC
>NZ_JBHTRF010000132.1:0-11431 GCF_042796115.1 Kitasatospora sp. NPDC056446
GATCAAGGACCTCACCAGCACCGTCCATTGATCACAACCAAATACGCGCCCTAGGCCCTCCGACCGCACCCTCCGCGCACCCCCGGCCCGGCCGCTGTCTCAGGACAGCCCCAGCACGGCCCGGCCGAGCCGCAGCAGGCAGTCCCCCAGGTCCGGCCGGGCACTGTACGGACGGTTCCGCACACCGTCGTTGACCAGCGCGAACAGCGCGTGCACCCGGATCCGGGCGGACGCCGCGTCGTACTCCGGACGCACCTGCCGCAGCAGCCCGACCCAGGTGCGCAGGAAGTCCCGGCGGAAGTCCACCGCGACCCGGCGGTCCGGCGGGGCGAGCCGCTCCGTCTCGCTGAGCATCGCGCCCAGGTAGTCGCCGTTGCGCAGCGCGAAGCCGACGTACGCGCCCAACCCGGCCTCCAGCGCCGCCCCGGGGCCCCCGGCGGTCGCGATCGCGCCCTCCACCTCGTGCCACAGCCGCTCGCGGCTGCGCACCAGCGAGGCGGCGAGCAGATCGGCCTTGCTGTCGAAGTGCCGGTACACGCTGGGCCCGGAGATGCCGACGGCGGCGCCGAGTTGGTCGGTGCTGACGTTGTCGAAGCCGCGCTGGTGGAACAACCGGACGGCCGCCGCGAGCAGTTCCTCCCGGCGCGCCCGCGACCCGGGCTCCGGGGCCGGGCCGGCCGCGGGCCCGGCGGCCGTACCGTCCAGCGGCACCGCGAGGACGGCGGCGACCAGCTCGCGCAGCAGCGCCTCGGCCCGACGGGGCTGCGGCACGGTCGACTGGTAGGACAGACCGGCACAGGCCGAGAGCGCCGACCAGCAGAGCAACTCGGCATCCGGCAGCGGGAGTTCGGCCCGTTCGGCGCGTTCGGTGCGTTCGGCGCGTTCGGCGCGCAGTACGGCGGTCATCAGCGCGACGTCCGCGCGCAGTTCCCGGCGCAGCGCGGCCCGCCGGGCCGGCGGCAGCAGCCGGGCGTCGCGCTGCACCAGGGTGCCGAGCGGGCGGTGGCCGACCGCGACGGCGGCCAGCGCGGCGCCGACCCCGTCGACGGTGCGGGCCTCGCGCAGGCCGTCGGCGAGGGCGTCCAGGCCCGACCGGACGGCGCGGTCCAGCAGTTCGGGCTTGCCGCGGAAGTGCCGGTAGAGCGCGGGCGCGGTGATGCCCACCCCGGCGGCGACCTCGGTCATCGACACCTGGTGGTAGCCGCTGCGGTGGAAGCGGTCGGCGGCCACGGCCAGGATCTGGGCACGCCGCCCGGGCGGCCGTCGGACCACCATGGCGAGCCTCCCTCCCGTCCGGCCGAGCACCGGTTCCGGGCCCCGCGCCGCACCCGCGCCGCACCCGGCGGGCGTCGGCCGGGCGCCGAACGGGCGTCGACCGAAGAGGCTAGCAAGGATTCACTTCGCACCCTTGCCGGCCTTGGTTCCAGGGCCCCGGAACGCTGGACAGCCGAAGCTACCCCGGATTAACTTGTGAGGCCATCACCTGGCACGTTCCGCCCCGCCGGCAGCTCCGGCCGGCACCGTCGAAGGGAGCGCCGCCGTGCGCCGCACCGTGTTCAACGAGGACCACGAGGCCTTCCGGGAGACCATCCGGGACTTCATCGCCAACGAGGTCGTCCCGGTCTACGAGAGCTGGGAGGCCGAGGGCCACCCGCCGCGCGACTTCTACCGCCGGCTCGGCGCGCTCGGCGTCTACGGCATCGAGGTGCCGGAGGAGTACGGCGGCGCGGGCGAGAGCGGGTTCAAGTACCAGGCGGTGGTCGCCGAGGAGACCGCCCGGGCGGGCGTGAGCTTCGGCTCCTCCGGCGTCCACACCGGGCTGGTGCTGCCCTACCTGCTGGAGTACGCGAACGAGGAGCAGAAGCGGCGCTGGCTGCCCGGCTTCGTCTCCGGCGACATCATGACCGCGATCGCGATGACCGAGCCGAACGCCGGCTCCGACCTCGCGGGCATCTCCACCACCGCGCGGCTCTCCGAGGACGGCACCCACTACGTCCTCAACGGCGCCAAGACCTTCATCACCGGCGGCGTGCTGGCCGACCTCGTCCTGGTGGTGTGCCGCACCGCGCCGCACGACCCGGAGAACCGCCGGGCCGGCCTGTCCATCCTCTGCGTGGACACCGCCTCCGCGGGCTACACCGTCGGCCGCAAGCTGCAGAAGATCGGCCTGCGCACCTCGGACACCGCCGAGTTGGCCTTCAGCGACGTCAAGGTGCCGGTGGAGAACCTGCTCGGCGAGGAGGGCCGGGCCTTCTCCTACCTGACCCACAACCTGGTGCAGGAGCGCCTGGCGATCGCCGTCGGCGCGTACGCGGCCGCCGCGGCGGCGGTGCGGTTCGCGGTGCGGTACGTCAAGGACCGCAAGGTGTTCGGCAAGGCGGTGGCCGAGTTCCAGAACACCAAGTTCACCCTGGCGGACTGCGAGTCCCAGGTGGTGGCGCAGCAGTCGATGGTGGACCGCGCGCTGGAGCTGTACCAGGACGGCGAACTGACCGTGGCCGACGCGGCCGCGGTCAAGCTGTTCTGCACCGAGTCGGCCTCCACCGTGATCGACAAGTGCCTCCAGCTGCACGGCGGTTACGGCTACATCCTGGAGTACCCGATCGCCCGGCTCTACACCGACAACCGGGTGTTCCGGATCTACGGCGGCACCAGCGAGGTCATGCGCGGCATCATCGCCAAGTCGCTCGGGCTGTAGGGCCGTTCGGGGCCTTCCGCCGCTCCGGGGACGCCCGCCCGTTCCGGGACGTTCGCCGTTTCGAGGGCGTCCGCCCCGACGGGCGGGAACAGCCAGGCGGGAACAGCCGGACGGGAACAGCCGGGCGGGCGGCCTCAGTTGGGCGAGCCGTGCTCGGCGCGCCAGGCGTCCCAGCCCGCCGTGGACGCCACCCGCGCCTCGCGCAGGGCCCGCTGGGCGAACTCGGTCGGCGCGGTCTCCAGACCGCGCACCCAGCTGCGGCCGGCCGTGAACAGCGCCGCGCACACGACGGTCGCCCCGGCCGCGCTGAGCACGGCACCGATCGCGGTGAGCGCCACGCCGCCGGCCAGCAGCGAACGGTTGACCTGGAACCCGGTGAAGATCTTCTGGTTGGTCGCCATGCCTCCACGATGCGGGCAGTCGACGGGGCCTGCACCTCGGACCGCCCGCACGGCCCCCGCACCCATCGGCCGTCCGAACCGGACTCCCCCATCGCGGCGCTCCGGGTGCGGGACGCCGGGCGGTCCGCGACCCTGGGCACACGGAGTGAGGAGGCGGCGCGATGTGCGATCTCGAACAGCTCGCCGTGGAGCACGCCGCCCTGGCGGCCGAGAGCCCGCACGGGCGAAGCGCCCACCTGGTCCTGCACGACGGCGTCCTGCGGCAGACCGTGATCGCCCTGACCGCCGGGACGGCGCTGGACGAGCACAATCCGCCCACCGCCGGGAGCGTCCAGGTGCTGCGCGGCCGGGTCTCGCTGACCATCGCCGGCCGGCGGCTGGAGCTGGCGGCCGGGAAGCTGGAGCCCGTCCCGCAGGAGCGGCACGGGCTGCTGGCGCACGTCGACTCGGTGGTGCTGCTGACCGCCGTCACGGCCTGACCCCTCACGACCCGGCCGGCCTCACGGCCCGGCCGCCGTCACCGCCCGGCCGCCGTGCCACCGCCTGACCGCCGTACGCCCCGGCGGCGGCCCGCTCAGCCGGGGTTGAGCACGCTGTCGCTGACCAGCCGCAGTCCGCGCAGGAAGTCCTCCCCGCTCGGCGCGAGTTCGGGGGCGGCCAGCCACTGGGCGCAGTAGCCGGCCAGCAGGGTCTGGTAGAAGGCCCCGCGGGCGACCTCCTCCTCGGTGTCGGGCACCTCGGGCACCCCCTGGAAGACGGCGGCGAGCCCGAGCCGCCCCTCCTTCTGCGCCCCCGCGAAGGCCTGCGCCAGCTCCGGCGCGTGCCCGGCCTGGGCGAGCGCCTCGAACTGGGCCGCCCAGAGCCCGCGGTGCTCGACGAAGACGCCCCGGAGGCCGTCCCAGACGGCGGCGAAGCGCTTCTCCGGGTCGTCCGACACCTGGTTGGCGGCGACCACGACCGCGCCCAGGGCCTCCCCCATCTCGCCGATCGCCTCGATCATCGCCGCGTTGAGCAGCGCGTCCTTCGAGCCGAAGTGGTAGCCGATCGCGGCCAGGCTGACGCCGGAGGCGGTGGCGATGTCGCGCGCGGTGGTGCGCCCGTAGCCCTTCTCGTACAGGCAGCGCTTGGCACCGGTCATCAGGTCTTCGCGGTTTCCCATGCCCCGATCCTACGGAAGCACTGAACAAGTGTCTTGCACATCTGTACTAGACAAGCGTCTGACACATCCGTACTGTCCTCTCCATGACCGCAACCCCCGGCCGCGCAGGCCGTCGCGAATGGATCGGCCTGGCCGTCCTCCTGCTCCCGACCCTCGTCCTCACCATGGACATGGGAGTGCTCTTCTTCGCCGTCCCGTACATCTCCACCACGCTGGCGCCCAGCGGCACCCAGCAGCTGTGGATCATGGACATGTACTCGTTCCTGCTGGCCGGGCTGCTCATCACGATGGGCGCGCTGGGCGACCGGATCGGCCGACGCCGACTGCTGATGATCGGCGCCGCGGGCTTCACCGCCGCCTCGCTGCTGGCCGCCTGGTCGCACGACGCCGACCAGCTGATCGCCGCCCGCGCCCTGCTCGGCGCCGCCGGGGCCACCGTGATGCCCTCGACCCTCGCGCTGATCCGCACCATGTTCCACGACCCCCGGCAGCGCCAGATCGCCCTCGGCGCCTGGGGCGGCGTCCTCACCGCCGGGGCCACCCTCGGCCCGGTCGCCGGCGGCCTGCTGCTCGACCACCTCTGGTGGGGCTCGGTGTTCCTGCTCGCCGTCCCCGTGATGGCGCTGGTACTGCTGACCGCGCCCGTCCTGCTCCCCGAGTACCGCACCGGCGCCGCCGGCCGCTTCGACCTGCCCGGCGCCGCCCTCTCGCTCGGCGCGGTCCTGCCGCTCGTCTACGGCGTCAAGACCGTCGCCGTCGAGGGCTGGAGCCCGCTGCCCGCGGTCGCCGTCCCGACCGGCCTGCTGCTCGCCGCCGCGTTCGTGTGGCGCCAGCGCACCGCCGCGAACCCGCTGATCGACCTGAGCCTGTTCCGGATCCGCACCTTCAGCGGCGCGATCAGCGTCAACACGATCGCGATGTTCGCGATGATGGGCTTCTCCCTCTTCACCTCGCAGTACCTGCAGCTGGTCAAGGGCATGAGCCCGCTGACCGCCTCGCTCTGGTCACTGGTGCCGAGCGTCGGCGTCGGCGCGGCGGTCGGGATCAGCTCGGCGCTGGCCGGCCGGGTCCGCCCGGCGGTGCTGATGGGCGGCGGCTTCCTGGTCGCCGCGACGGGCTTCGCGGCGATGACCCGGGTCGGCCCGCACTCCCCGCTGGCACTCGTCCTCACCGCGGCGGGCGTGCTGGCCGCCGGAACCGTCGGCACCATGACGATGACCGCCGAGATGGTCGTCTCCGCCGCCCCGGTCGAGCAGGCCGGCGCCGCCTCCGCCGCCTCCGAGACCGCGGTCGAACTCGGCAGCTCGCTCGGCATCGCCCTGCTCGGCGCGGCCGGCGCGGCGGTCTACCGCCACCGACTGGACGGCGCCCTCCCGGCGGGCGTCGACGGCGAGGCCGCCCGGACCGCCCAGGACACCCTCGGCGGCGCGGTCGGCGTCGCCGCCCACCTGCCCGGCCGGCTCGGCGCCGACCTGCTGGAGACCGCCCGCACCGCCTTCACCGACGGCCTGCACCTCGCCGCCGTGGTCGGCCTCCTCTTCGCCCTCGGCGCCGCCGTCCTGGCCCACCGCCTGATGCGCCACCTCCCGGCCGCCACCCCGGCCCCGGCCCCCGCCCCCGCCCAGGAGGCCGCCACCGCCTGACCCGGCCCGACCCGATCCACGCGAGTCATCGAGAGCCCCCACCCGACCCCGGGCGGGGGCTCTCCGCCATCGACGCCCCGGCACAATCCGGCGGCGCCGGCAGGCCCCACGGCCCCGCGCCTGGGACGGGGTCCACCCGGGGGTGGAGGGTGGGGGGTCCACCCCCGGGTGCGTGTGTCGGCGGGGCCGCGGGGGGACCGTGGGGTGGTACCTCCGACCGTCGGGAGTCGCCTCATGTCCCTGACCGCCCTCCTCTCCCTGTTCGGCGTCCTCTGCTGGGCCGCCTACGAGCTGCTGCTGCGCCGGCGCCGGGACGCCGCCGCCGGCACCTGGCACGCCGACCGCCGCGACCGCGGTTCGACCCGGCTGCTGCTCGGCTGCTACCTGCTGTCGGTGGTGGCCGTGGTGGTGGCCGACCGCGCCTCGATCGGCACGCTGCCCGTCCCGGCGCGCTGGTGCGGGGTGGCGATGGTCACCGCCGGGCTGGTGCTGCGGGCCTGGGGCATGCGCACCCTGGGCGCGTACTACACCCGCACCCTGCGCACCGTGGACACCCAGCACGTCGTGCGCACCGGCCCGTACCGGCTGATCCGCCACCCCGGCTACGCCGGCAGCCTGCTGGTCTGGATCGGCTACGCCCTGGGCACCGGCAGCTGGGCCGCCGCCCTGGTGGTCGCGGCGCTGCTGTCCACCGCGTACGGCTGGCGGATCGCCGCCGAGGAGCGGCTGCTGCTGGAGTCGCTGGGGAGCGAGTACGCGCGGTACCGCCGGGTGTCGAAGCGGCTGGTGCCGTTCATCTACTGACCGCACCGTCAACGAACCGCGAAGGCGGGCCCCCTCGTCCGCGCCACGTCCGGCGCCGGGGCCCGCGACCGTCCGCGACCGCCCCGGGACCGTCCGCGGCCTCACGATCCGCTTGAGCGGCACCTGGTTTTTGGCCAGCGTTTCCCGGCCGGTGTATCCGTTCGCGGTGAGGGCCAGGCATACTGGCCGGAACGGGCCCTGGAGCCCGCCAAGACTCTAGACAAGAAGGGACCGGTGGCCAGGGATGCTGCGGAACGGTCTTGAGCCCTGGCACATCTTCGTGGTGCTGGCGGTCGTCATCCTGCTGTTCGGATCGAAGAAGCTGCCGGAGATGGCGCGCGGCCTCGGCAAGTCGATGCGCATCCTGAAGGCCGAGACGAAGGCCATGCGCGAGGACGAGCCCGCGGCGGACGCCGGCACCGCGCAGAGCACCGCCGCTCCCCAGCAGAGCGCGGACCGCCCGGCCGTCACGCCGACCAACGTGACCAAGGCCGCCGAGCCGAAGCGCCCCGAGACGACCGCCTGAGTCTCCCCGCTCTTCCGGAAAGCCCCTGGTGAACCCGCCGGGGGCTTTCCGCCGTCCGGGGACTGCTCCGTCGGGAGCCGCCCCCGGGCCCTCGACTGGCCGCCCGATCTGATCCGTTATCTCCTGGTGTGCACCCACCGGAGGAACGGAGTCGCGGCATGCCGACCGACGAGTCCCGCGGCGGACGGGCCGACGGTCCGGACGACGAACTGGCCGAACTGCGGGCCCGACTGGGCGCCGTCGAGGCCCAGGAGGCGCAGCTCGCCCGGCAGTTGGCGGCCCGCCCGGCGGACCGCGCGCCCCGGCACCGGGCCCGCACCCTCCTCGCCGTCCTGCTGATCCTGCTGGCCTGTGTGCTGACCCCGCTGGGCGCCGTCGCGCTCTGGGCGAAGTCGCAGATCGGCGACACCGACCGGTACGTCGCCACGATGGCCCCGCTGGCCAGGGACCCGGCGATCCAGGCCGCCGTCACCGACCGGGTGACCGACGAGATCGTGAAGCAGCTCCCCGTCGACTCCCTGCTCGACGGTGTCGCCCCGGACGACCGTCCGAAGCTCGGCGCCCTGCTCAACGGCATCGGCCAGGCCCTCACCAGCGGAATCACCGGCCTCGTCCACACCCAGGTCCAGCGGGTGGTGCAGAGCGACGCCTTCGCCTCCATCTGGACGGGCGTCAACCGGGACGCCCACGCCGCGATCGACCGGATGCTCACCGGCCAGGGCGGCGGCGCCGTGGAGATCAGGAACGACACCGTGGTACTCGACCTCGCCCCGCTGATCGCCCGGGTGAAGACCGCGCTGGTCGATGCCGGGCTCCCACTGGCTTCGAGGATCCCGGAGATCCACACCTCGTACACGCTGGTGCAGTCCGACGCCATCCCCAAGGTCCGCACCGGCCTGCGGGTGCTGGACCTGGCCGGCTTCTGGGTGCCCGTGCTCACCGGCGCCTGCGCGCTGGGCGGCGTCCTGGTCGCGGTCCGGCGGCGCCGGGCGGTGGTGGCGGCGGCGCTGGGCATGGCCGGCGGGGCGCTGCTGCTGGGCATCGGGCTGAGCGTGTTCCGGGCGGTCTACCTGGACAGGCTCCCGGCCGGGGTGGACCAGGCCGCCGCCCAGGCGGTGTACGACACGCTGGTGCGGTACCTGCACTCGGCCGTCCGGGTGATCGTCACCCTCGGCCTGCTGGTCGCGCTCGGCGCCTGGATCAGCGGCGGCGGGCGGTGGGCGGGCACCGTCCGCAGCGGCTGGCGCGCCGGGCTGGGGACGGTCCGGCGGGTGGCCGGGCGGGCCGGGCTGCGGCTCGGGCCGGTCGGGCGCTTCGTCCACCGCCGGAAGGCCGTGCTGGGCTGGGCGGCGGTCGCGGGCGCGGCCCTGGCCTTCGTGCTGTGGAGCTACCCGACGGTGCTGGTGACGCTCTGTCTGGCGCTCGGACTGGTCGCCGTCCTGGCGGTGCTGGAGCTGCTGGACGAACCGGGGCGGCCCGGACGGCCGGTCTGACCCGTCCGGGTCCGGGGTCGTCCGGGCCCGAATCCCGGTCCGCCCGGGCCCGGTTCGCCCGGGTCCGACTCGTCCGGGTCCGACTCGTTCGGGTGTGCGCCGCCGGGGCCCGGTTCGCCCGGACGGCGCAGGCGGGCGGGCGCCCGGGGGCCGGGCGGCCCAGGCTGAGCGGGATGTCCGAGAACTCGCCGCCGCCCGCCGACCTGAGGGCCTGGTGCTGGCTCCTGCTGGCGTTCACGCTGCTGATGACCGGGTACTTCACGCTGCCGCTGGAGTGGTTCGGCGACCGTCGGCCGTTCCTGAGCTGGTCGGCCTTCGTGGCGGCGCTGGCCGGGCTGACCTGGCTGATGCTGGCCAAGATCGTCGGGGTGCTGCGGGGGACGGCGCGGCGGCCGGTGGTCTGGCTGGTGTTCCTGATCGGGCTGGCGGCGACCATCTTCGCGGCGACCTACTTCGCGCTGGGCGCCCACAAGGCCGAGTTCGCCGGGCTGGAGACGCGGCTGGACGCGCTGTACTTCACGGTCGTGACGATGGCGACGGTGGGCTACGGGGACATCACGCCGGCCGGGCAGACGGCGCGGCTCGTGGTGGTGCTCCAGATCGGGTACAACTTCGTGTTCCTGGCGGCGGCGGCCGGGACGGCGTCCCGGGCGGTCCGCAGCAGCGTGGAGCGGCGGATCCGGCGGCCGGACTGATCCGGCCCGAGGCCGGGCCGCACGGGGACGGAGACGGGCACGAACCGCACGGACGGCGCGGGCCACAGGACTGTCCACAGCCTGTGGACAGTCCTGTGGCCGACGCGGGCGGTCGGGGCGCGGCGGGCCGGGCCGATCGGGGCGGGTCAGTCGTCCCAGTTGTCGGCGGCCGTGTGGAGCGTCGCGAACAGGGCCGAGAGCCGGGCGTTCCAGTTGGCGTAGGTGGGGGCGTCGATCGCGCGCTTCTTGCCCAGGTCCCTGATCGTCTTCTGGGCGCCCTTGAGCTCCTGCGCCGCGGTGTCCGGATCGCCCTCGTTGAGGCGGGCGGAAGCGGCGTCGAGGATCCTCAGCAGCTCCAGCTGGTGGTCCCGGTCCTTGCCGACCTGGGCCTGGGCCACGGCCTGCCGGAACGACTGGAGCTGCAACGCCGCCGGCTGGTTGCGCGGGACGACCTGGGTCGCCGCCGGGGACGCCGACGGGGTGGTCTGCGACGCCGAGGCGGCGGTGGGCGTCGGGGTAGGCGTCGGGGCCGGGGCACCGGGGGCGGTGGCCGCGGCGGACTTCGCGGCGGGCTTCGGGGCGGGGCTGCCCGCCGGCTCGTCGAAGGCGGTGAGGGCCAGGGCGGCGACACCGGCCAGGCCGGCCACGCCCAACGCGCCGAGCACCAGGGGCTTGCGGCGGCCGTTGCGGGCGGACGCCGGGGCGGGAGCGGAGGCCCGGGCGGGGACGAACCCCGGGGGCGCGGCCGGTACCGCGGCCATCACGGAGGTGGCGGCGGGGGGCTGGGGCGGCAGCAGGGTGGTGTGCTGCTGGTCGGGGTACGCCGGCTGGTGGCCCGGGTGCGCCGACTGGTGGCCGGGGTACGGCTGCCCCGGCCGCACCGGCGCGACGGGCGGGAGCAGCTGGGTGGCGGCGGCGGTCGCGAGCAGTTCGGCCGTCGGGTCGCCGACGACCAACCCCGGTACGGTGGCGAGCAGTTCGGCCCGGGCGGCGGCCGCGTCGGCCGGGCGACCGGCCGGATCCTTGGCGAGCAGGCGCAGCACCGCCGCGTCCACGGCGGGCGGCAGGCCCGGGCGCCGCACGGACGGCGGCAGGGGCTGCTCGCTGACGTGCTTGAAGGCGATCGCGACCGGCGTCTCGGCGGTGAACGGGGTCGCGCCGGTGAGCATCTCGGTCAGCACGCAGCCGACCGCGTACAGGTCGGTCCGCCCGTCCAGCGCCGAGGCGGTGGCCTGCTCGGGCGAGAGGTAGGCGGCGGTGCCGAGCACGCTCGCGGTCTGGGTCAGGTTGCTGGAGGAGCCGGCCCGGGCGATGCCGAAGTCGACGACCTTCACCCCGCCGTCGTCGGTGATCATGATGTTGCCGGGCTTGATGTCCCGGTGCACCAGCCCGGCCGCGTGGGCGACCGCCAGCGCCTCGCAGACCGCCGCCGCGATACCGACGGCGCGCTCCACCGGAAGGGTCGGCTGGTACGCCAGCAGGGCGGCCAGCGAACGGCCGCTGACCAGTTCCATGACGATGAACGGGGTGCCCTGGTCCACGCCGGAGTCGAAGACCATGACGATCCTCGGGTGCACCAGCATGGCGGCGTGCTGCGCCTCGCGGCTGAAGCGCTCGGCGAAGCGGGGGTCGTCGGCCAGGCCCCCGTTGAGGACCTTCACGGCCACCTGACGGCCCAGCACCCGGTCGACGCCGCGCCAGACGGTGGCCATGCCCCCGACGCCGAGTATCTCGACGAGTTCGTAACGCCCGTTCAGCGCCCGTCCGATCACCTGGAGCTCCCCTCACGTGCCCTGCCCGGGGTCCCGGACCGCCTCGTGCACCTGTGCACGATAGCCGTACGGCCGGGCGGCCCCGCCGGGGGCGGAGGTTGGCGGCCGGGGGACCGGGCAGCGGCCCCCCGGCCGCCGGCGCGAGGGTGCGGCCCGCCCTGACTGCGGGAGGGCGGGCCCCACGTTCCGGGCCCCCCCGGCCGGCGGCGCGCCCCGGGCGGCGCGGTGTCTTATAAACAA
>NZ_JBHTRF010000133.1:0-11406 GCF_042796115.1 Kitasatospora sp. NPDC056446
GGGCCCCCACCGGCCGGGGCGCCGCCCCCTACCCTCCTGGAGCCCGCCGTGCCTTCCACCCCGCTGTTCGCCGCCGTCGACATCGGCGGCACCAAGATCGCCGGCGCCCTGGTCGACGGCGGCGGACGGCTGCGGCACCGGCTCCAGCTGCCCACCCCGGCGACCGAGCCCGGCGCGGCCGTGCTCGCCGTCGTGCACCAGGTGCTGGACCGGCTCGCCGCCACCGCCGACTGGGCCGCCGTGACGGCCGTCGGCATCGGCAGCGCCGGCCCGGTCGACCTCGCCGCCGGCACCGTCAGCCCCGTCAACATCCCCGGCTGGCGCGGCTTCCCGCTGGTCGCCGAGGTCGCCGCGCACCCGGCGGTGGCCGCCCGCGCACTGCCGGTCCGGCTCGCCGGGGACGGCGTCGCGATGGCCGCCGCCGAGCACTGGCAGGGCGCCGCCCGGGGCGCCGCCGACGCGCTCTGCCTGGTGGTGTCCACCGGCGTCGGCGCCGGCCTGGTCCTCGACGGCGCCGTCCGGCCCGGGCCCAGCGGCAACGCCGGGCACCTCGGCCACATCACCGTCGAACTGGACGGCGAGCCCTGCCCGTGCGGCTCGCGCGGCTGCCTGGAGGGCCTCGCCAGCGGCACCGCGATCGCCCGCCGCGCCCTCGCCGACGGCTGGCAGCCGCCCGGCGACGACCGGACGGCCCGCGCCGTCGCCGCCTGCGCCGCCGCGGGCGACCCGCTCGCACTCGCCTCCTTCAACCGCGCCGCCCAGGCCCTCGCCGCCGGCATCGCCGCCACGGCCGCCTTGGTGGACCTCGACCGGGTGGTCATCGGCGGCGGCGTGGCCACCGCCGGGGACGTGCTGTTCGCCCCGCTCGCCCGCCACCTGGACCGCTACGCCGCCCTCTCCTACATCCGCGGCCTCGATGTGCGCCGCGCCGAACTCGGCACCGACGCCGGGCTGATCGGCGCCGCCGCGCTCTGCCGCTGAGCCTCCCGGAGCCACCCGCATGCCGTCCTCCGCCCCGCCGCCGTCAGCCCTGCCGTCGCTCTCGGACCTGCCGCCGTTCCTGCTGCTGCACAACCCGGTCCGCCGCTACGCCTGGGGCTCGCCCACCGCCATCCCCGCGCTCACCGGCACCGCGCCCGACGGCACCCCGCAGGCCGAACTGTGGCTGGGCGCCCACCCGTCGGCGCCGTCACTCGTGGCGGTGCCCACACACCCGGCGGCGTCCCCGCCCCCGTCGTCACCGGCGGCCGCCCCGGGCGCCGGCGGACCGCAGCCGCTGGACCGACTGATCGCGGCCGACCCGGACGGCCTGCTCGGACCGGACACCGTACGGCGGTTCGGCCCCGAACTGCCCCTCCTGTTCAAGGTGCTGGCCGCCGACCGGGCACTCTCCCTGCAAGTCCACCCGACCCGCGCGCAGGCCGAGGCCGGGTACGCGGCCGAGGAGGCCCGGGGCGTTCCGCCGACCGCACCGGAACGCGTCTTCAAGGACCGCGGCCACAAGCCCGAACTCATCTGCGCACTCAGCGACTTCGAGGCCCTGTGCGGCTTCCGCCCGGCCGCCGACGCGGCCGCCCTGCTGGACGCGCTGGACGTCCCGCTGCTGGCGCCGTGGGCCACCGTCCTGCGCACGCGCCCGGAGGCCGAGGCACTGCCCGCCCTGCTCCGCGGCGCGCTCGCCGCCGACCGCCCCTCCCCGTCCGAACTCCTCACGGTAGCCGTCGCCTTGGACCGGCTCGCGGCCGCCGGAGGGCCGTACGCCGAGGCCTGCGCCGGCTATGCCCGCGTCGCCGGGCAGTACCCCGGAGACCCCGGCCTGCTCGCCGCGCTGCTCCTCAACCACGTCCGGCTCGCCGCCGGCCAGGCCCTGTACCTGGACGCCGGGGTGCCGCACGCCTACCTCCGGGGCCTGGGGGTGGAGTTGATGGCCAACTCCGACAACGTGCTGCGCTGCGGGCTCACCCCGAAGCACATCGACGTCGACGGCCTGCTGGCGGTCACGTCCTTCCGCACCGGCCGGCCCGGCCTCATCACCCCGAGCCCTTCAGCCACCGCCACCGCCACCGCCACCGCCACCGGCATCGGCATCGGCATCGGCATCGGCATCGAGGAGGAATTCCCTTCTCCGGCAGCCGAGTTCAGACTCTCCCGGCTGCGCCCCGGCGCCGCCGCCACCCGGATCGAACTCCCCACCCCGCAGATCCTGCTCTGCGTCGCGGGCCACGCCCGGCTGCACGCGCCGGACGGCACCGCACTCGCGCTCCCGCCCGGCGCGTCCGCCTACCTGCGCCCGGGCGCCGGGCCGGTCGGGCTGACCGGCCCGGGCGCGGAACTGTTCCGGGCCACCACGGGGTAGCGGCCGGCCGGCCCGCTCAGGCCGGTGCGGGGTGCCCGAACAGCAGGTCGTAACCCTCCGGCAGCTGGTCGATCACCCGGTCGACCAGCTCCCCCGGGACCAGGTCGGACATGGCGCTGAGTACCGCCCCGATGTCCCACTGCGCCGTCGCGGGGGTCGCCCCGTCGATCCAGCCGGCCACGGCCTGCACGAAGCGTTCGGCGGTCAGCGGCTCGGCGGCGGGCCGGGCGTCGCGCAGCAGCGGGGCGTACATCCCGGGTAGCGCGTCCGCGAGGGCGAGCCGCTCGGACCCCACCAGGTGCTCACCCAGCAGGGCGAGCACGATCCGGGTGGCGTGGTCCGCCTCCGCCTCGCCGCGGTACTCGCCGCGTTCCACGACGCGGGCGAGGAAGTCCTCCCAGGAGATGGTCATCGCGTCCTCCTTCCGGTCGGCGGGACCGGCAGGACCGACGGCGCTCCGCGCCCCGGACCGGGAGGGTGGTGTCGCGGCCCGTGACCACGGTGGAACGTACCGGTTGCCCGTGCTGCTCAGCGTAACTCGCCCCGACGCCCCGGGAGCCGCCCCCGCCACACCCGTCACCCCCGTCATACCCGCCGCCCCCGCCGGCCCGGGGGCCGGGCCCCGGGGAGCGGGCGGTCCGTGCTCAGCCCGCCGAGGCGTGACAGCGCCTGCGCGGCCGGCGCGGTGCCGGCACACCGCCTACCACGGCCCCGGGCGACACCCGGCGCGCCGGCGCCACCGCCGTCGCGGTCACGGTCACGGATGCCGTCACGGACGCGGTCACGGACTGGCTCGCGGACGGGCTCGCGGTCACCGACGCCGTCGCCGTCGCGCCGGCCGGGGCGGCCTCGGCACGCGCCGTGTCCGGCATAAACGCCGACAGAAAGCGTCGCTCGTCCGGGCTCAGCGCGCGCGAGCGGCCGGACTCCCGGTCCCGCGCGACCACCACGGTCCGCGCCCGCATAAACGTGTCCGAATCCCGGCAGACATTCACCTCGACATGCGCGGAACTCCGCCCGAGGCGTTCCACGGTGAGCCGTACCGACAATGGCTCGGGCTGGTGGTGCAGCTGTTCCAGATAATCGATCTCGTGCCGCGCGATAATGAACCCGGACGGGAACAACGATTCCCGGACGGCGGTCACGTGGTGGCACAACAGGTCGTAAATCCCCTCCTGGACGTAGCCGACCAGCCGGACGTTGTTGATGTGCCCGTTCTCGTCGACGTCGCTCCACCGGGTGGGGCAGGCCAGCACGTGCGCTCCCGGCTGCGCCGCGCTCACTGCTGCGTCAGCCCGGCGCCGGCCCCGGCGGGGAGCAGCGCGCGCTGCAACCTGGCGTAGTAGGCGGAGTGTTCGGCCGCCATCCGGGCCGCGGTCCACCCCTCCTCGGCGGCCTCCGCGGCGGCCTGGACGACCAGGCTGTCGAGCATCGCGTCGACCGACCGGCACAATTCCGCGACCGCCGCCAGCCGCTCGGTCACGTCCGACCCGCCCACCCCGTTCCGGCACGGAAAGGCGGCCAGCGAGTCCACGGCGAGCTGCAGATCGTCGAGAGTGTCCGGCCGGCTTTCCGGAGGGAAATTCTGCATGTTTTTCTCCAGGACTCAATCGGCCTTTACGGCCCAGTAGCTAGCGTTCGAATACACCGGATCGGTGTCGGCCCCCCGACGCCTTCGACGCTATCCCAGTCGACGGGGGTCGGCAGATCGTTTTCGGACCGTGACGGGAAACTGACTTCCATTGGAGTAGTTTGACGGGGTACACAATATGCCCCATCAGCCGAATGCCGTCCGCAATTCGGGTGGTATCGCCGACTCGACGTCCAAGATCGACTACCCAGCGTCACACATCTGCTATCAGTCCGCCGCGTACTCCGCCAGGTGCCTCAGAACCTCCCCGGCGTAGGCCCGGGCGTCCACGGGCAGCCCGCCCGCCTGGATGACGGCCTTGTCACTGGTGCGGTACCCCGCCGCGATCAGGGCGGGCAGATTGCTGTGCAGCCCGCTCTGCTTGATCCGCTGGTCGAGCCAGCAGGTGTAGAGGCCCATGGTGGCGATGGCGTCCGCCGGCGACATGTAGTCCTTCCTGCCGTCGTTGTCCCCGTCCACCGCCCAGGCGTTGAAGATCGCCGGGGTCCACCGGGCGATGCCGTACTCGTCGGCCTGCTGGTCACGCAGGTTCGGGTCGAAGTCGCTCTCCACCTTGAGCATCGCGGCCAGCAGCGCCGGAGTGACCTCCGCCTCGGTGCACCGCCGCGCGGCCAGCTCGATCGGCCCGCGGAACTGCTCGGGGACGGCGGCCCCGGCCCGCAGCGCCCCGGGCACCGCGGCGGGCGTGCGCGGTGTCGTCGGCACGGCTCCCGCGGGTGCCGAGCCGGCCGTCCGGTCCGACCCGGCGGTGCCCCCGTCCGCCCGGGGCCACAGGGCCGCGACGAGCAGCCCGACCAGAACGAGGCCGGACACCGCGAGCAGCCACCCCCGGACCCGGCGCCGCTCCGACCCGGCCGGACCGGGGGGCCTGCCCGCACCGGGGGCATCCGGTTCCTCCTCCGAAGGCGTCGCCGCCTCGTCGGCGGCCGCCCGGTCCGCGCCGGACCGCGCCGCCTCCCAGAGCTCCCGGAGCTCGCCCGGCTCCCGTCCGACCTCGCGGCAGAGCGCCTCCACCGCCGCCCACGGCGGCAGGCCCCGGCCGGCGAGGTAGCGCGACCACGACGAGTCGCTCACCAGGGTGACGCGTTCCAGCTCTTTCAGGCTCTTCTTCGTCTGCGACCGCAGTTCCCGTAACTTCTCGGCGAGTTCTTCGGCCGCCCGGGCAACTCCCCTGTCCCGCCCCGTCGTCGACTCGCTCATCGCAGCCCTGCCCCCCAGCCGGCGCCGTTTCCCTAGCGGCTGACAGTCTCTCATATCTCATGTTCATCCCAGGATGGGGCGTCCCAGCAGGTCAGCGCCGCCCGGGCCGGTGGGACATCCCGCTCGGTCCGGAAGGCCTTGTCCCGCCTTCCGGACCCGTCCCACGATGGCGGCGCGCCGGCAACGGCGCTCCCGTGACCCTCAGTTCGGGTCCGGATTTCCGATTTCGGGGGGAACAAGGAATGGAATTCAGGCTCTTGGGCCCACTGGCCGTGATCGCCGACGACGGCGGGCCGGTGGCCCTGCCGGCCAACAAGCACCGGGTGCTCCTGGCCGGCCTGCTGCTGCGGGCCGACCGGTGGGTACCGGTGGAGCAACTCGCCGACTGGCTCTGGGACGGCGAGGGCGCCGCGCCGGTCCGGGTCCGCGGCACGGTGCAGACGTACGTGAGCCGTCTGCGGCGCCTGCTGGGCGACCCGGCCGTGATCACCGGCGGCCCGGGCGGCTACCGGGCCGAGGTCGGTACCGCCGGGCTCGACGTCCGCAGGTTCACCGGACTCGCCGACCGGGCCGGCCTGGCGGCCGACGCCGGGGACTGGCCGGACGCCGAACGGCTGTCCGCGGCGGCGCTCGGCCTCTGGCGGGAGCCGCGGGCCCTGCCGGACGTCGACTCGGCGGCGCTGCACCGCGAGGAGGTCGCACTCCTGGAGGAACGCCGGCTGGCCGCCCTGGAACGGTGGTACGAGGCCAGGATCCGGCTCGGCGACCACCTCGACGCCGCACACGGCCTGCGCCGCCTCTGCGCCGACCACCCGCTGCGCGAGCGGTGCTGGGAGCTGCTGCTGACCGCCCTGGCCGGCTGCGGCCGCCGGGCCGACGCCATCGCCGCCTACGCCGCGGTGACGGCCACCCTGGACGAGGAGCTGGGCGTGGCCCCGGGGCCCGGTCTCCAGCGGGCCCACCTGGCCGTGCTGCGCGCGGAGCCGTCCCCCTCCTGGACCGCTGCCGAGGCCCCGGGCCGGTCCCTCACCCCCGACCGACTCCCGGCCAGGCCCGCCTTTCTGGCCGGTCGGGCGGCCGAGCTCCGCGACCTCACGCGGGCCGTGCGGACCGGCTGCCCGGTCGCGGTGGTGCACGGCCCGGCGGGCGTCGGCAAGAGCGCCCTGGTCGCGGACTGGGCGCACCTGGCCGCCGACCGGTTCCCGGGCGGACGGGTCTGTGTCGACCTCGCCGGCCACGACGGCCGACTCCCGGCCGAGCCCGCCGACGTCCTGGCCGGGGTCCTTCTCGCGCTCGGCGTGCCGGACGACCTGCTGCCGGCCGACCCGGCGGGGCTCGCCGCCCTGTTCCGCGCCGAGACGGCCCGGCGCCGGGTCCTGCTCCTGCTCGACGACGCCCGGGACAGTGCCCAGGTCCGCCCGCTGATCCCCGCAGCGGGCAGCCTGACCCTGGTCACCAGCCGCAACCAGCTGCGCGGCCTCGCCGCCCACGACGGCGCGCACCGGGTCCGGCTCGGCCCACTGGACGCTCCGGGAGCCGGGGCGCTGCTCGCGGCCGTGCTCGGCGAGCGGCGGGTGGCACCCGATCCGGCCGCGGCCGCCGAACTCGCCCGGCTCTGCGGCGGACTTCCGCTGGCCCTGCGCATCGCCGCCGAACGGGCGGGCCGGCACCCGGACGTCCCGCTGGACCTTCTGGCCGCCGAACTGCGGGACGAGCGGACCAGGTTGGCGGTGCTCGACGCGGGCGAGGAGGAACTCAGCAGCCTCAGCGCCCAGTTCGGCCGCTCCTACCGGTCCCTGGACGCGGACGAGGCCCGGGCGTTCCGCCTGCTCGGCGGCCACCCGGGCCCGGTCCTCGAACTCTCCGACGCCGTCGAACTCATCGGCGCACCCGCCGCACCGGCCCGACGGCTCCTCGACCGGCTGGTCGGCCGGCACCTGGTCGACGAGCCCCGCCCAGGACGGTACGAGGTGCATCCGCTGCTGCGGCTCTACGCCCTGGAGTGCGAGCCGTCGGCGATATGACGAGCCGTCAGTGTCATTTCCTGACAGCGTCGTTGAAGACTCCGGCGTACAGCCGCACGCCGGTCGGATTCGGATGGAAGGACTGCTGGGAGGGCGCCAGGGCCGGTGGCTCGTCACCGTCGGTCCGCTGTCCGACCAGCCCGTGTATGCCTTCGGGGTCGCCGCAGACGCCCTTGCCCTGGAAGGCGCTTCGCGGGTCCGCGAACACCACCGTCGCGAGCTGGTTGCGGCTGACGGTGTCGGCCGCCGCTCGCAACTGCTCGTCGAGCAGGTCTCCGATGCCGTTGAGCCAGGTCGCGTCACTTCCTGACATCGGAACCTTGAGGCAGCTCGGGTCCGAGAACAGCCGGGGGTACCCCATCAGCAGGATCCTGGCCCGGGGAGCCTTCCGGTGGATCTCCGAGAGGACCCGCTCGACCGACGGCCGCACCTTGTCGGTGATGATCCTGGGTTCCGCGACCCGCAACGGTTCGGAGTCGCCGTCGAGCCTCGAGTCGGGGCACGAGGTGCCACCCCAGACCAGGACGCACTGCCTGACGATCGGTGTGAACCGGGCGTCGTTCCCGCCCAACGACAGGGTGACCAGGGTGGTGTTCTCGTCCAGGAAGCCCCGGTCGAGCTGGGAGGGCTCCCGGAACTGGCCGGTTCCGCGCCTACCCCAGGCGTTGGTCGGCGGTGGCTCGTTGCCCTCGCCGTCGTGGGGCAGCAGGTTCTCGCTCACCGCGCCCGAGCAGGCGAGCAGGTGGTAGTCCATGGCCGGGTCCGCGAAGCCGTCCGCGCGGTCGCCGATCGGCCAGGCGGGCGCGTCCGGGAGGGTGCCCTGGCGGGACCACGCGTAGCGGGAGCGGTGGCAGGCGTTGCGGTGCCAGTTGTCCCCGTTGTTGTTGGTCTCGCGGAAGTAGCCGCTCTGGTCGGCCGCCGAGGCACCCTCACCCGAGGAGTAGGAGTCGCCGAGGGCGACGATCTGGTCGGCCGGCTTGTCCGGCAGCGGCTGGAAGGCCACCGCGTCCCAGGCGATGTCCTCGACCCCCTGCTGATCGCCGGACATCGCCTCGTCGGTCTGGTTGCCCAGCGAGACGCTCGGCACCCCGTCGAACCGGAACGCGCCGAGCGACACCCACTGGTTGGCCTCGGTCCGCTGCAACAGGGACCGGGTCTTCGGCGTCGCGGCACCCCGGTTGACGGTGTACCAGGCCCGCTGGGTGTGGGCGCCGATGTCGGGCATGTGCACCATCACCCGGGCCCAGCCGTTCAGCGGGCGGCCCAGGGTCCACGTCCCGGTGACCCGGAACCGCTCGGAGGCGGTCCAGGTGTGCGCCATCCAGAAGTGCCCGCCCCTTCCCATCCCGATCTGGTGGAGGTCGACCTTGGCCGGGTAGAGCCCGTTCTCGGAGCCGAAGTCGAAGCGGAACGAGCCCTGGGTCGCGGTGCGGGAGCCGCAGGTGGGTGACGCCACGTCGTCCGGGAGGTCGTCGATGACCATCGCGTCCGCCGGGAGTCCGCGGTCGCAGGCGGCCGGGTGCCGGGTGCCGTTGCCCGGGTCGTCCGACACGCTGTCGTAGCTGATGGTGTCGTGGCCGCACTCCAGGTCGCACCGCGGCCGCCAGGTGCTCGACTCGTGGTACCAGCACTTGAGGTCGTACCGGCCCACGCTGTTCTTGTGACCGCACGGCCCGACCGGCTCGCCCTGCACCTCGGCCGCGTCCGGGACGAACCAGCGGCCCGGGTAGCACGCGTTGCCGTCGCCGCAGAACTGCTCCACCGGGGGCTTCGACAGCCTCCGGTCCTCCACCGAGGGCCACCAGGCCGGCCGGAAGCCCGCGCCGTCGCGGCCCTCCTCCTTCGGGATGGACCGGGCGGCGAAGCCCAGCACCTTCTCCGGGTACGGCCAGTGCTGCGGGTGCCGGGCATCCTCCATGGTCATCTCCAGGAACGGCTGCCGGTCGGCCGGGTACTGCGGGTTGACGGGGTTGTTGAGCCAGCCGAGACCCCAGGTGTCGTCCCCGGGCTGCCTGCCGTGGAAGCCGGAGTTGTAGGCCCAGGTGGCGAAGAACCAGTTCTCCGGGCGGGCCGGGTCGTCGTTGTTCGCCTTCATGCCGGCCGCGTGCACCTCGTTCCACTTCTGCTGGAGGATCCGCAGGGAGGCGGCGACGTTGGCCCGGAAGTCGACGGCGATGGCCCGCTTCAGTTCCGGCGTGCGACTGGTGTCGGTGCGACGCATCCCGTCGGTGACCTGGCCGACGCCGTAACCGCAGTCGGCCTTGTCCCAGCGGACGTCCCAGTCGTTGAGCGGGTTGTCGTCGTAGAGGGCCAGCCCGTAGTAGTTGCCGATGATCGGATTGCCCGCTGAGCCCTCCGGCACCAGGCGCGAGGCCTGCCAGAGATTGGACTCCTGGGACATCAGGCCCAGCAGCAGCGCCGCCGGGACCTCCCCGCCGCCGACCAGCGGGACGGGCGGGAAGCGGCCCGGGTCCTGCCAGGCGGGCAGCTTGTGCTGGACGGCCAGATCCGCCGCGTACTCCACCTGACGGGAGGTCGGCTGGTAGACCTGCGTGCGTACGTCGTTGCGCGGCACCTCGCAGGTCCGCGAGGCGTCCACCGGGTCGTACGGGGAGTCCACCGCGGCGACCGCCGGAGCCGCCCCGGCGGCGCCGGCCTCCGCGCCGGTGGGGGCCGTCCTCGCATCGGCGGCGGTGGTGGTGGTGCGCGCCCCGTGGAGCAGCGCCGGGCTGAGCGCCCGCCCCGCCTCGCCCGGTGCTCCGGCCGAGGCCTCGGGAGCCACGCGGAAGCCCAGTCCGGTGCCTTTGTCGCGGACCACCGCCTTGAGCCGGACCGGCTCCGGGCTCCCCGGCTCCGGTGCCGCACCGGGCGTACCGGCCGCACCGGCCGCACCCGCCGCACCAGGGGTGGCGGCCTCGACCCGACCGACCGACGGCGTGCTGTCGACACTCACCGCGAGCCGTCCGGTGGACGAGACCACCGCGTCGACCGGAGCCGCGAAACGGGTGACCCCACGGGGCAGCGGGCCGTCGACGCCGGGCGAGGCGCCGGTCAGGAAGACCCGCCCGCCCGCGCCCGAGGTCAGCCGCAGCTCCCCGACCCGGCCGGTGGCGAACGACCTGGTGCCGGTGCCGTCGGTGCGCCGCGCCCGCAGGGTGTCGCCCGCACGGTCGAGGAAGAACACCGCGCCGTCGGCGTCGGCCTGCACCCGGAACGGGGCCCCGGTCGAGTCCGCGATCGGCGTGCTGCCGCCGTCCGGGCCGATCCGGACCAGCCGGGCGCCGTCGGCCGCGACGATGCCGTCCTTGGCCGGGACCGCCGAGGTCACCTCCCCGCTCACCTCCAGCGCCGGAGCGAGCCGACCGTCGGCCGCGTCCAGTTCCGTCAGGCGGGTCCGGGCCTGTCCGTCATCGCCCGACTGGGTGAGCACGGCCCGCTCGCCCACCCCGCAACCGGGGTTGAAGTAGGCCAGGCTGGTCTGCACCCCGAGCTTGGTCACGGTGCCGTCGACCAGGTCGACCACCGCCGTGAACCCGCCGCGCCGGAACAGCTGCTCCGTACTGGTGAAGGTCCGGGGGGCGTAGACCACGACGAGCCGGCGGCCCGACGCGGTCAGACAGGCGTTGCCGATCCACTGGTCCGCGTCGAAGGCGGGCTCGGACAGCGTGGCCGCGGTGCGCCAGGTGTAGCCGGAGGCGGAGTCGGCGACCAGCACGTGGAAGCCGTCACCGTCGCCGACGGTGGTCCAGGCCCGGTCATCGGACGTCCGCCAGTCGGCGGGCAGGAGCCGATCCCGGTCGGCGCGCGGGACTCCCGCCGGGTCGGAGGGAGCAGCGGCAGCAGCGGCGGCAGCGGCGGGCGGCGCGGCCTCACGTGGCGGCTGGACCGGACCCGCGAGCGACGGACCCGCGAGCGACGGACCGGCGGTCGGCACCAGCAGGGCCAGCGCCAGGGCGAGGCCCGCCCAGGGCCGCCGTCGCGGTCCCGGGCGCTGTCGCTGGCACTGTCGTGGTCGGCCCGAGGAGGACCGATTCCTGGTTCTCATCATGCTCGGAGGGTCGCCGAGCCCGTTGTCGGGGGGGGGGGGGGCGCCGGCCCCCCCCCCCCCACCCGGCGGAAGCGGCCCGCCCCAGGGTGGGGGGGCACCCAACCGGCCCCCGGCGGGGCCCCCCACC
>NZ_JBHTRF010000134.1:0-11365 GCF_042796115.1 Kitasatospora sp. NPDC056446
TCGTCCGACAACACCAACTCGACCTTTGGTCGACCCGTCCGCGCCATAGGCCCAGTCTATATTTATGAACGAAATTCAAGACTCAGGACACTAGGCTCGGGGCCATGACCAAAGGCGTGATGTTCGATTTCTCCGGCACCCTCTTCCGGGTGGTCTCCACGGCCGAGTGGCTGGCGGCCTACAGCGCCGCCGCCGGCCTCGCCCTGTCCGCCCCCGAGCAGGCCGAACTGGTCGGCCGACTGGAGGAGTTCGGCGCCCTGCCCGGCGGGGTGGCGCCCCGCCGGATCCCCGCCGAGGTCCAGGAGGCCTGGGACACCCGGGACCTGACCCCCGAACTCCACCGCGCCGCGTACACCGCGCTGGCCCGCGCCGCCGAACCGCCCGCCGCCGTCGACGTGGACGCGCTGTACGACACCCACATGGCGCCCGCGAGTTGGCGCCCGTACCCGGACGCCGCCCCCGTGCTGCGCGAGCTGCGCAGGCGGGGCGTCCCGGTCGCCGTGGTGAGCAACATCGGCTGGGACCTGCGCCCGATCTTCCGCACCCACGGGCTGGACGAACTGGTCGACGACTACGTGCTGTCGTACGAGGTCGGCGCCCAGAAGCCCGACCCGGTGATCTTCGAGAACGCCTGCGCCCGGCTCGGACTCGCCCCGGCCGACGTGCTGATGGTCGGTGACGACCGGACCTGCGACGGCGGCGCGACGGCCCTCGGCTGCGCCTTCCACGCGGTCGAGCACCTGCCCGTCGACCGGCGCCCGGACGCGCTGACGCCCCTGCTGGCCGAACTCCCTTCCTGAGTCGGACCCTTACGCCCTTACACCGCTGCGCCCATACGCCCTTACACCCCTGCGCCCTTACACCCCTGCGCCCCAACGCCCCCAGCGTCCCCGCCCGCCGGCAGCCACCGCCACCCGGCGGGCGGGGGATTACCCCACCCCCGACCGTCCCGCTGCCCGGATGGGTCCAAGTCCCCTGCCGCAGCAGACTCTTGGGCATGACGAAGCCCACCCGGACCATCGCCGCGGCGACCGCGACCGCCGCCCTCGCCGTCACCGTCCTGACCGCCCTGCCCGCCACCGCGGCCGAAGCCCCGCAGGGCGGACCGGGGCGCCTCGCCTGGTCCGCCTGCCAGGGCCAGGCGGACCCGCGCCAGCAGTGCGCCGACCTCTCCGTACCGCTGGACTACCGCGACCCGCACGGCGCGCGGATCACCGTCGCGGTCTCCCGGATCGCCACCGCCAAGCCCGGCCTGCGCCACGGCGTCCTGCTGATCGTGCCGGGCGGCCCCGGCGACAACGGCCTGGACCGCCCGTCCGCCGCCGTCAAGCGGCTGCCGCAGTCCGTCCTGGACCGCTTCGACCTGGTCGGCTTCGACCCGCGCGGCGTCGGCCGCTCCACTCCGGTCAGCTGCGGCCTGGACCACGCGGACCTGGCCTGGGTCAAACTCCGCCCCTGGCCCGCCGCGGACGGCTCGACCGACGGAAACGTCACCGGCGGGCACCGCTTCGCCGACGCCTGCGCCCGCAACGGAGGCCCGGTGCTGCGCAGCATCTCCACGGCGAACGAGGCCCGGGACATCGACAGCGTCCGCCGGGCGCTCGGCGAGCGCAAGCTCTCCGCCTGGGGCACCTCGTACGGCACCTACGCGGGGGCCGTCTACGCCACGATGTTCCCCGGGCGGACCGACCGGATCGTGCTGGACAGCAACGACGACCCGGATCCGACGAGGGTCGGCCGGGGCTGGCTGGCCGCCTTCGGCCAGGGCGCCGAGGACCGCTTCCCGGACTTCGCCCGGTGGGCCGCCTCGCCGGACAACCCGGACCGGGTCGCGGACACCCCCGAGGAGGTCCGCCCGCTGTTCCTCGATCTCGCCGCCCGGCTCGACCGCGCGCCGCTGCCCTGGCCGGGCGCCAACCCGGCGCAGCTGGACGGGAACGGGCTGCGGGAGACCATGCTGCAGAGCCTGTACGCGGACGCCAGGTTCCCCGACCTGGCCCGGCTGATGCTGGTCGGCCTCGGCCGCCGCCCGCTGCCCGTGCCGGTGCTGCCGCCCGACGAGGTGATGCAGAACCACATCGCGGCCTCCGCCGGCACCCTCTGCAACGACGTGGCCTGGCCCGCCGACCCGTCGGCGTACACCAAGGACGTCGCCGCCGACCGCGCGGCCCGTCCGCTCACCGCCGGGATGCCGGTGAACGTGATGCCCTGCGCCTTCTGGCCGTACGCCCCCGCCGAGCCGCCGGTGAAGGTGACCGGCCGCGGCCCGGCGAACGTCCTGATGGTGCAGAACCTGCGCGACCCCGCGACCCCGTACAGCGGTGCGCTCAAGCTGCGGGCGGCGTTCGGGGAGCGGGCCCGGATGGTCACGGTGGACTCCGGTGGCCACGACGCCTACCTCGCCAACGGGAACGCCTGCGGTGACGCGGCGGTGACGGACTACCTGGTCACCGGCCGGCGTCCGGCCGGGGACGTGTTCTGCCCGGCCGGGTGACCGGCGGTCGCCGGCCGGAAATCTGGGCGTCCGCTGGGTGGTTGCCGGGAGGACGCTGGGGGTGCCGGCGGCACGCGGGGCCAACAGGCCGTGGACGAACGGCCCTTGGCCCTGCGTGCACGTCCGTTCGACCCTCGTGAATGAGTCGAATCCGTCGCGATTTTGTGACAATCCTTCGCCGACACCCCGCCCGTACGGGGTCCGTACGGCCGTAATGTTCGAACTATGTCACCGAAGAGCCGCATACCTTCCCGGGACCGGGGCGACACCTGGGTGCCGCGCCCGAGCCGACGTGAGACCCCGCTCGGACTCCTGGGCCATGCGGCCACGTTCCTCGGCGCCAGTGTGCTCGGGGGTGTGCTGCTGGCGGGCCTGATCCTCCCGGCGGCCGGCGCGGTGGGACTCGGCGCGAAGAGCGGCGCCGAGGGCTTCCAGAACATCCCCGACGACTTCAAGACCCCGCCGCTCACCCAGGCCACCCAGATATTCGACGCCGGCGGCGGCCTGATCGCCAAGGTCTACGAGCGTGACCGCACCGTTCTGACCGCCGACCAGATGTCCCCGCTGATCCGCCGGGCGCAGGTGGACATCGAGGACGCCCGCTTCTACGAGCACGGCGCCGTCGACCTCAAGGGCATCCTGCGGGCCGTCACCAAGAACGCGGAGAGCGGCGCCACCGTGCAGGGCGCCTCCACCCTCACGCAGCAGTACGTGAAGAACGTCAACGTGGAGAAGGCGGGCGACGACCCGGAGGCGGTGCGCGAGGCCCAGCGCAAGACGCTCGGCCGCAAGATCCAGGAACTCCGGTACGCCATCAAGCTGGAGGAGGACCTGACCAAGGAGCAGATCCTCACCAACTACCTCAACATCACCTTCTACGGCCACCAGGCGTACGGCATCCAGGCCGCCTCGCAGCGCTACTTCAGCAAGGACGCCAAGGACCTCACCCTGCCCGAGGCGGCGATGCTCGCCGGGCTGGTGCAGAACCCGTCCCAGTACGACCCGAAGCTGCACCCGGTGGCGGCCCAGAAGCGCCGCGACACCGTCATCGACAAGATGCTGGAGAACAAGCACATCACGGCCGACCAGGCCAAGGAGGCGAAGGCCGCCCCGCTCGGCCTGAACTACAAGGACCCGCAGAACGGCTGCATCACCGCCAAGGCCGGCATGGGCTTCTTCTGCGACTACGTGCGCCACGTCGTCAAGCAGGACCCGGCGTTCGGCAAGAGCTCGGCCGAGCGCAAGAAGCTGTGGGACACCGGCGGCCTGAACATCTACACCACCCTGGACCCGGACAAGCAGGCCGCCGCCCAGAACGCCGTCTCCACCAAGGTGTACGTCACCGACCCGGTCTCGGCCGCGATGACGATGGTCGAGCCCGGCAGCGGCAAGATCCTGGCGATGGCGCAGACCCGCCCGTACGGCCTGGACAAGGAGAAGAACGAGACCGTCGTCAACTACAACGTGGACGCGGCGATGGGCGGCGGCATCGGCTTCCAACCCGGCTCCAACTTCAAGCCGATCGTGGCCGCCGCCGCCCTGGAGGCCGGTCTGTCGCCGACCCAGCGGTACGACTCCCCGAACCGGATGGACTGGCCGACGATGAAGACCTGCGACGGCACCTGGAAGAACCTCGGCAAGGGCAAGAAGGACGGGACCATCCCCAACGAGAGCACCTCCGAGGTCGGCCCGTACGAGCTCAAGCAGGCCATGGCGCTCTCGGTCAACACCTACTTCGTGCAGATGGAGCAGGAGATCGGCCTCTGCGCGGTCAAGCAGATGGCCAACAAGCTGGGCGTGGGCGGCAAGGCGGACGGCTCGCCGCTCCAGGAGGTGCCCGCGCTCGGCCTCGGCACCCAGGAGGTCAGCCCGCTGACCATGGCCGACGTCTACGCGACCTTCGCCGCCCGGGGCAGCTACTGCGCGCCGATGGCGATCAACCGGATCACCACCGTGGACGGCAAGGACGTGCCGGTGCCGCCGGCCCAGTGCTCCCAGGCGATGTCCGAGGACACCGCCGACGTGATCAACAGCGTGCTGCTCGGCGTGACCGAGAAGGGCGGCACCGCGCGGGACCTCGGCCTCGACGACGGCCGCCAGATCGCGGGCAAGACCGGCACCACCGACGAGAAGAAGTCGGCCTGGTTCACCGGCTACACGGGCAACCTGGCCGGCTCGGTCTGGCTGGGCAGCCCGGGCACCAAGGTGCCGATGCGCAACATCCGGATCGGCGGCAAGTACCAGGCCGAGGTCTTCGGCGCGACCGGCCCCGGGCCGATCTGGCAGAAGGCGATGAGCGACGCGGTCCGGAGCATGCCGGAGCACGAGTTCACCACCGTCTACATCCCGGACCCGCCCAAGCGGGACCCGAACTGCTCCACCGCCGGCGGCTCGTCGAGCCCGGCCACCTGCACCGGCGCCGCCACCACGGGCAGCCCGGGGGGCAACGGGAACCAGGGCCGGCAGCGCGGCGGCAGCCCGACCGGCCGCACCGGCCCGACCACCCAGGCCGGCCCGACGGACCCCGAGGACCAGTAGCGCAGCCCGGCCGGGACCGCGACCGGCCCCGCATGAGTACCCGTACTCATGCGGGGCCGGCCCCGGGCGGCGGACGATGGCGCCATGCCGCACAGCATCCTCGGCGTCCCCGCCGTCTTCTGGCCCTCGACCGGCTACCTGGCCGGCTACCTGGTGATCGCCCTCGCCGCGGCCGCCGAACTGCGCGCCGGAGTGAGCGCCGCCAACGCCGTCCGGCAGTGGACGGCGGTGGTGTGGACGATGCCGGGCTTCCTGCTCGCGATGACCGTCAACCCGTTCCCGGACGGCACGGCGGCCCGCTTCCTCTCCGCCACCGCCCTGGGCGCGGCCGGCAACGCCGCGCTGCTGGCGCTCGCCGCCCACGGCCTGGGGCTGCGGTGACCGGCGGCGGCCGACGTCCCGAGCCGCCGGCCTGAGCCCCGAGCCGACGTCCCGAGCCCCGAACCGCCGGCCCGCGAGCCGGCGCCGCGCTACCGCGCCTCGACCGGCTCGCCGCTGTCCTGGTCGAGGTTGAACACCCGCCGGTAGGAGTCGGTCACCACGGTGATCTGCTCCCGCCCGGTCCAGCTCGCCTCCACCAGCCTGGTGTCGTCCGGCCCCCCGCCGATGTCGGCCAGCGCCCAGCGCCGCGCCCCCCAGCCCTCGCCGGACTCCAGCAGGACCTGCCAGTGCTCGCCCGGCGCCGGCCCGGTGGCGTACGAGCGGTGCACCACCACCAGCGACCGCTCCGCCCCGGCCGGGGCGTCCTCCCGGCTGCGGGTCTCGGCCGCCGAGACCTTGTGCGCGGCCAGCACGCCGAGCACGAACACCACCCCGGCGGTCACGGTGACCGCCCGGGTGGCCGTGCGCAGGGCGGCGGCCCGCAGGTCGCCCAGCCAGGCGGCCGCGATCAGCGCGGCCAGGGCCCCGCCGAGCAGCAGCTCCGGCTGGTTGAGCAGGTCGGCGACCAGCATCCGGCCGCCCGAGCGGCTCTCCCACTGGCCCTCGGTGTACAGCAGCACGGCGGCCAGCCCGCCGGCCGCCAGCAGCCGGACCAGGACGCGCCTGGACCGTGACGTCCGCTTCCTCATCGTCCCCCCGTCCACGGTGTCACAGCCCGGCGAGCAGCTCGCGGCCCTCCGGCCAGTCGCCGAGCCCGGAGTCGGAGTTGAGGTGCCCGTGGGCGCCCGGCTCGACGTAGCGGGCGCCCCAGGCCGCGGCGAAGGCGCGGGCCCGCTCGGGGGAGACCCACGGGTCGTCGGTCGAGGAGACCACCACGGTCGGGAACGGGAACGGCTCCAGCGCCACCGGGCGGAAGCCCACCAGCTCCGGCACCTGCGCGGTGTCGACGTCGGCCGGAGCGACCAGCAGCGCGCCGCGGACGGCGGCGGTCCGCTCGGCCGGGGCGGTGGCCGCCCAGTGGGCCGCGGTGACGCAGCCCAGGCTGTGGGCGACCAGGACGACCGGGCCGCCGGCGGCGGCCGACGCCACCGCCGCGTCCACCCGGGCCACCCAGTCCGCGCGCTCCGGGTGCTCCCAGTCCGCCTGCTCGACCCGGCGGAAGGCCTGCGGGTCGGCGGCCTCCCAGCGGCTCTGCCAGTGCTCGGGACCCGAGTTCTGGTAGCCGGGGAGGACGAGGTAGGTGGTGCGGTCCGGCATGGGCTTCTCCGGGAGGCGGTCGGTGGTGGCCTGCCGCCGTGGGCGGCAGCCGTGAGCAGCAGGAGTCTAGGCCGCGGGCCGGGGGCCTCCGCAGCCGGGCGGCGGCCCGGCGCGCGCGCTCCGCAACCGGCGCGCGCACCTCCGTACGCGCCGCCGTGCGCCCGGTGCGCCCTGTTGCCAACGGTGCGCCGGGTGCGGGAGGTTGGACCGGGCCCGGCCCGGCCGCCACCGTCCGTGGCCCCCAGGGAAACTGAGGACCGATCACGTGGAGGGATGTCGGCGATGACATCGAAGATCCTGCTCGTCACCGGGGACGCCGCCGAGTCGCTGGAGGTGTTCTACCCGTACCAGCGGCTGCGCGAGGAGGGCTACCAGGTCGACATCGCGGCCCCGACCAAGAAGCGCCTGCAGTTCGTGGTGCACGACTTCGTCGAGGGCTACGACACCTACACGGAGAAGCCGGGCTACACCTGGCCCGCCGACATCGCCCTCGCCGACGTCGACCCGGCCGACTACGTGGCCCTGGTCATCCCCGGCGGCCGCGCCCCCGAGTACCTGCGCAACAACCCGGACGTCCTGCGGATCACCCGGCACTTCTTCGCCGGGGACAAGCCCGTCGCCCAGATCTGCCACGGCCCGCTGATCACCGCCGCCGCCGGCGTCCTGGACGGCCGCCGCACCTCCGCCTACCCGGCGCTGGCCCCGGACGTCGAGGCGGCGGGCGCCGAGTTCGTCGACAGCGAGGCCGTGGTGGACGGCGTGGTCGTCTCGGCCCGCGCCTGGCCCGACCACCCGGCCTGGCTGCGCGCCTTCATCGAGGTCCTGCGCACCAAGGCCCCGCTGGCCTGACCCGACCGGCCCCGGCCGCACCCCGAGGACTCTCGGGGTGCGGCGCCGGGGTCCGGTCAGGGGCGCCGGCCCTCCAGAGGCTGACGACCGGGGTCGGACGGCTTGCCATGGTGTCAACAGCCATGGAAGCAGCCGGAGTTGCGGCTCCGGCACCCCTGACCCTGGGAGAACGGCATGACCGCCGACCAGACCGCCCGCACCGGGAAGTCCCGCAGGCCCGCCCTCCGGGCCGCCGTCACGCTCGCCGTGGGCGCCGGACTGCTCGCCACACTCGCACCCGTCGCCGCCGCCCGGCCCGCCGACCGTGCCGCCGACCGTGCCGTCGTCGACCTCGCGGACCCGGCACGCCCCACAAGCCCCACAAGTCCCGCAGGCCACATCGACCGGACGGCCGCCCACGCCGCCCTGGCCGCCCTGACCGACCTCGGCTACTCCACCTCCGCCCTCGCCGCCGTCCGGGAGGACGGCCGCCTGGTCTGGCGCGACGCCACCGGCGTCGCCGACCTCGCCACCAGGGCCCCCGCGGACCCCGAGGGCCGCTTCCGGATCGGCAGCAGCACCAAGACCTTCGTCGCCACCACCCTGCTCCAACTCGTCGGCGAGCACCGGCTGGACCTGGACGATCACCTCGAATCCCTGCTGCCCGGCATCGTCCCGAACAGCACCGGGATCACCGTCCGGCAACTGCTGAACCACACCAGCGGGGTCGCCGACTACACCAAGGACCCGGCCTTCGACTTCTACCAGCCGGGCTGGCTGACCACCGGCCGCTTCACGTCCTACAGCCTCCGGGACCTGGTCGGCATCGCCGACAGGTACCCGCCGACCTTCGCCCCGGGCCAGGACTGGAAGTACTCCAACACCAACTACATCCTGGTCGCGATGATCATCGAGAAGCTCACCGGCCACAGCTGGAGCGACGAGGTCACCCGCCGGATCATCCGCCCGCTCCACCTCACCGGCACCTCGCTGCCCGGGGACCTCCCCTTCATCCCCGGCCCGCACGCCCACGGCTACCTCAAGACGGCCACCGGCCCGGTCGACGTCACCCTGCTCAATCCCTCGATGGCCGGCCCCTCCGGCGGCGCCGTCTCCACCACCGCCGACCTGACCGCCTTCCTCCGCGCCCTGTTCGGCGGCCGCCTGCTGCGCCCGGCCGAACTCGCCGCGATGCAGCAGACCACCACCCACGGCGAGGGCCGGACCTACGGCCTCGGCATCCAGCGCATGGACACCCCGTGCGGCCCGGTCTGGGGCCACGCCGGAGGCATCCCCGGCTACCTGAACACGATGCTGTCCTCCCCGGACGGCAAGCGCCAGTTCGCCGCCAACACCACCATGTACGACGTCCCGGACGAGGCCGCGGGCCGCGCGGCCTGGAACAACGTGGCCTTCACCGCCCTGTGCGGCCCGCAGGCCCCGTAGGCCCGGGTAGGCCCCGGCGGCCCCGTAGGCCCGGGCAGGCCCCGGCGGCCCCGTAGGCCCGGGCAGGCCCGTACCCGGCCTCGCCCGCACCGCGCCGTGGCCCGCCCCCTACGCTGACCGGCGACAGAACCCGCCGGCCGTCACCAGGAGGACGAGACATGGCAGAGCCGCTGATCGCCGCAGTCGGGGGCAAGGTGCCCGCCGTCGACCCGGGCGCCTTCGTCGCGCCGAACGCCGTCGTGGTCGGGGACGTGACCCTCGGCGCCGGCGCGAGCGTCTGGTACGGCGCGGTGCTGCGCGGCGACGCCGAGTCCATCAGCGTCGGCGCGGGCAGCAACATCCAGGACAACTGCACCCTGCACGCCGACCCCGGCTTCCCGCTGGTGGTCGGCGAGCGGATCTCGGTCGGCCACAACGCGGTGCTGCACGGCTGCACCGTCGAGGACGACGTCCTGGTGGGGATGAACGCCACCGTGCTGAACGGCGCCCGGATCGGCACCGGTTCGCTGGTCGCGGCGGGCGCGGTCGTCCCGCAGGGGATGGTCGTGCCGCCCGGCTCGCTGGTCGCGGGCGTCCCGGCCAGGGTCCGCCGCGAGCTGGGCGAGGACGAGCGGGCCGGCATCAAGGCGAACGGCGAGGGCTACCGGCTGCTCGCCGACGCCCACCGGGAGATCGTCAGGGGCTGACCAGGGCGGCGGCGGCCGGCTCCGCGACCGCGGGTGCGGGCCGCCGCCGGTCGGCCGCCCAGGCGAGCACCGCGACCACGGCGCCGACGGCGGCCAGGACCGAGCCCACCAGCGTCGGCGCGGTCCAGCCGAGCCGGGCGTCCAGGGCCAGTCCGCCGAAGTAGGCGCCCTGGGCGTTGGCCAGGTTGAAGGCGCCCTGCACCGTCGCCGAGGCCAGTGTCGGAGCGCTGCGCGCCTTCTGCAGCACCAGGGTCTGCACGGCCGGCACGATCGCGAAGCCGAACAGCCCGATCAGCACCACCGTCACGGCCGCCGACCAGCGGGCGTGCGCGGTCAGCGCGAACAGCGCCAGGGTGGCGGAGAGCAGGACGAAGGCGGCACAGACGGTGGGCCGCAGCGCCCGGTCGGCGGCGAACCCGCCGAGCACGTTGCCGATGGTCATCCCGACCCCGAACAGCGCCAGCACCAGGGTCACCGAGCCGGTCGCGTACCCGGACACCTCGGTGAGCAGCGGCGCGATGTAGCTGTAGCAGGCGAAGAAGCCGCCGCAGCCGAACACCACGGTGGCCAGCGCCAGCCACAGCTGCCCGCTGCGGAAGGCCCGCAGCTCGTGCCGGAGCCCGGACTGGCCGGGGGAGGGCAGGGCGGGCACCAGCCTGGCGATGGCGAGCGTCCCGGCGGCGGCGATCAGCACGACCACCAGCATGGTGGCGCGCCAGCCCAGGTGCTGGCCGAGCAGGGTGGCGGCCGGGACGCCGACGATGTTGGCGACGGTCAGCCCGGAGAACATCACGGCCACCGCCCGGGCCCGCCGGTCCGGCGCGACCAGCTCGGCCGCGGCCACCGCGCCCGCCCCGAAGAACGCGCCGTGCGGCAGCCCGGTGACCAGCCGCGCGGCGGCCAGCGTCCAGAAGTCCGGCGCCAGCGCGCACAGCAGGTTGCCGGTCGCGAACAGTCCGGCCAGGGCCACCAGCACCGCCTTGCGCGGCCGCCCGGCGGCCAGCGCGGTCAGCAGCGGCGCGCCGACCACCACGCCCAGCGCGTACGCCGATATCAGCCAGCCCGCCTGCGGGATGGAGACGTGGAGGCTGTCGGCGACCTGGGGGAGCAGCCCCATGGCGGCGAACTCGGTGGTGCCGATGGCGAACGCGGTGACGGCCAGCGCGAGCAGCGCGAGAGGCAAGGGGGTGACTCCGGGGTGATGCCGACGACCGGGGGAGCGCGCGGCGGACGAATTCGTTCGTCCGGCATCCTAATCCGGCCGGATGACCGCCTCGTGAGGCGTGTGTGACGAAAGGGGGTCGCCTGCGCGGCCTCCGCGCGCGAGACTGGGGGCATGTGCCGCAACATCAAGACGCTGCGACCGCCCGTCACGCCCGACGCCGACGAGGACGACTTCCGGGCCGCCGCACTCCAGTACGTCCGGAAGGTCTCCGGCTTCCGCGCCCCGGCGGCGCACAACCGGGAGGCCTTCGACCGGGCCGTGGAGGCGGTGACGGAGGCCACCGCCCGGCTGCTCGCCGAGCTGGAGGTCCGCGGCTCGCACGCCCGGGCCGCCGAGGCCGCGGGGTAGCGCGTCACGAAGCGTCACGACACGTCACGACGCGTGTCCGGCAGGTTCCGCCGCGGGGGCGCCCGGAGGCTGCCGGGGCGCCCCCCCCCACGGCGCCGGGGCAGGGGATGTAACCCCCCCACCCGTAAGCCCACACCAAACCCCCCCCCCCCCGCCCCCCCC
>NZ_JBHTRF010000135.1:0-11100 GCF_042796115.1 Kitasatospora sp. NPDC056446
GGCGTGTCCGGTGCGGTGCCGGGTCAGGACAGCCGCCGCCCGAGCGGGATCCGGGACTTGGTGAACAGCGCGGCGAGCAGCCCCGCCACCACCGGCAGCACCAGCACGACCAGCAGCAGTTCCCCCCACGGCGCGGTGATCAGCGCCGGCTTGGCTCCGAAGCCGCTCGCCCGGGACTTCAGCAGCCCGACCGCCGGCACGAAGCCGTTGGCCGCGCCGAGCAGTGCCCCGAGCAGGGCGATCAGTGCGCACTGGAGGCCCGCCATGGTCCGCCGGATCCGCGGCGGTGCGCCGACGGCGGCCAGGGTGGCCTGGTCCTGCCGGGAGTCGGCGGCCGCGAGACCGGTGGCGATCCCGGCCGCGCCGAGCACGACCAGTCCGGCGAAGCCGCTCAGGGCCAGGGTGAGCGAGTCGCTCTTCGGCTGGAAGCCGCGTTCGACGTCGAGCTGGGCGGCCCGGTCCAGCCGGATCGCGGCGGCTTCGGCGCGCTGCTGGGTCTTGCGGTCGGGCGGGGTGGCGGGCCGCCAGACCGAGCCGGTGGCCTGCGCGGAGAGCCCGAGCCTGTCCAGCGCGGAGGGCAGTACCATGCCCTGGGCGAAGCCCGCGGCGGTCGGGTTGTCGACCAGGACCGCGTCGACCGGGACTTCCTGGAGGTCGGGCTTGGGGACCTCGCCCGGCTGCACCGGGCCGCCGCCGCCTCCGCGCAGCAGCAGCACGGCCTTGCCGTCGGCGTTCACCAGGTTCCGGTCGAAGACCAGGAGCTTCCCGGCGGCCAGGTCCTTCCGGACGGCGGGGTCGGTGATGCCGAACAGGTTGTTCAGCACGGTGGGGTCGCCGGCGGCCAGGTGCGGCCGGTTGCCGAGGCCGTGCAGCGTCTGCGGGCCCTGGAGCTGGACGACGCTGGAGCAGTTGGGGCAGAACCGGTACACCACCTCGGCGAGGTCGCCGCGCGGGCCGAGGCCGGTGATCTGCTTCTCCATCTCGGCGCGCAGCTGGTCCAGCCGCGGCCCCTCGCCGTAACTGGTGAGCTGGACGGCGCCGTACGGGGCCTGCGGCCGGTAGTCGCGGCGGTCCTCGGCGTCGCTGCTGGTGTTGTACACCCCGATGGCGACGGCTCCGGCGACGGCGGCCATCACGGCGGCGACGGCGGGGGCGGTGCGCGAGCGGTGCCGGGCCGAGTCGCGCAGGGCGAGCCGGGGGCCGAGCGGCAGCTTCCCGGCGGCCCGGCCGAGGAGGGCGACCAGCATCGGGGTGCAGAGCAGCAGTCCGATCTCGGCGGTCACCGAGCCGCCGAGCACGGTGAGCGTGCGGGTGTCGAAGCTGCCGACGCCGTGCTGGTCGCGCTGGACCGCGCTCGCGCCGTACATCGCGACCGCGCCGCCGAGGACGACCAGCAGCAGGCCGGCCACGGTGATCCAGCGGCTGGGCCCGCGGACGGTGTCGCGGCCGGTGAGCCCGGCGGTGACGCTGCGGCGGGCGGCCTGGAGCGCGGGCAGAGCCGCCGCGAGCAGGGCGGTGACCACGCCGATCCCGGCGATGGCGAGCAGGTCGAGCGGCGGCAGGGCGAAGTGCCCGAAGCGCGCGCCGCCGAACGATTCGATCCGCGGCCGGAGCGCGGCGACCACGCCGCTGCCGAGCGCCACGCCGACCAGGGCGCCGACGGTGCCGAGGACCAGGCCGCCGCCGAGCACGACCGCGCCGACGTGGGAGCGCCGGCCGCCGGCTGCCCCGAGCAGGGCGAGCTGGCGGCGCGAGCGGCGGGCGCCGACCGCGAAGGCGGGCCCGGCCAGCAGGGCGACCTCCAGCAGGCCCATGCCGGTGACGGTGGCGACGACGATCTTGGTGTTGTTGTCGGCGGCCGGGTCGCGGTAGCGGTAGGCGTCCCGGTAGTAGGGGACGGCCGCGCGCGGCGGCGGGGCGAGGGCGACGGAGCGCGCGGTCAGCGTGTAGCCGTACGCGTTGGTCTCCCGCACCTTGGCCCAGTCGACGGCGGCACCCGCCGGGAGCTTGACCAGCCAGGCGGAGCGGCGGCCCGAGGCCCGCTCGGCGGCGGACTGGCCGGGCGCCGCGGCGGCGGCCATCGGGTCGAGCAACTCGCCCGGCCGGGCGACGAGTTCGACCCGTCCGAGCTCACCGGGGTGCTCCACGACACCGGTCACGGTGAAGGGGGTCTGCTCCAGGCCCGGGATGGTGGTGGTGCCGCCGACCTTGAGTCCGGCGTGGTCCAGGAAGGCCCGGGTGGCGGCGATCTCGTGCGGGGCCTTCGGGGCGCGGCCCTCGACCAGGTCGATCCGGCCGCGCCAGACCGGGTCGGCGAGGTCCGCCTCGGTGGTGAGGGTGCGGACGAGCCCCTCCGGGGAGCTCGCGCCGGTCTCCGGCCCGGTGACGGCCGGGGTGAGCACGCTGCCGGGCGGCAGCAGCGAGGCGACCAGGGCCGCCGGGTCGGTGCTCGCGCCCTTCTGCTGCTCGGCCGTCAGCTGCTGGTCCGGGCGTGATTCGAGGACGAAGGCGCCGTCCTCGGCGATCGGGGCCTGCTCGACGGTGTGGCCCGGGTTGAGCGCGGCGACCAGGGCGTCCGCGCCGCCGACCACCCGCTCGACCCGCTCGGCGGGGCTGAGCTGCCCGCTGCGGTGGACCACGTCGGCGCCGGTGACGCCGAGGACGGGCAGGGCGACCATGGCGACGATCAGGGCGCTGCGGCCCTTGGCCCGCAGGGCGTCGCGGCGGGCGATGCGCAGGGCGACCCGCCAGGCTCCGAACCTCACAGGGCCACCTCGCCGAACGAGCCGGGGCGGTGGGCGGCCGCCGGGTAGGCGACGGGGCGGTGGCCGGTGGTCTCGGAGTCGACCGCGCCGTCCCGCAGGTGGACGATCCGGTCCGCCCAGCGGGCGTGCGAGGCCTCGTGGGTGACCATCATCGCGGCGGCGCCGGCGTCGCAGCGGGCGCGCAGCACACCGAGCACGGCCTCGCCGGTGGCGGAGTCGAGGGCGCCGGTCGGCTCGTCGGCGAGCACCAGCCGCCGTTCGCCGATCAGGGCGCGGGCGATGGCGACGCGCTGCTGCTGGCCGCCGGACATGTCGTCGGGGAAGCGGTCGGCGAGCTCGCCGATGCCCAGTTCCTCCAGCGCGGCCAGTGCCTCGCGGCGGGCCCGGCGTCCCGGGACGCCGTCGAGTTCGCGCGGCAGGGCGATGTTCTCGGCGGCGGTGAGGGCCGGGATGAGGTTGTAGTCCTGGAAGACGTACCCGATGGAGCGCCGCCGCAGGTCGGCGAGCTTGCCCCGGCCGAGGCCGCCGAGGGCGACGCCCTCCACCAGCACCTCGCCGCCGCTGGGTTGGTCCAGCCCGCCGGCCAGGGTCAGCAGGGTGGACTTGCCGGAGCCGGACGGCCCCATGACGGCGACGAACTCGCCCGGGTGGACGGCCAGGTCGATGCCGCGCAGGGCGTGCACCTCGGCTGCGCCCCGCCCGTGGACACGGGTGACGGCGGCCAGGCGCAGGACGGGCGCGGATCCGGTCGGATCGGTGTGGGACACACTTCCCCCTCGTGGGCTGCTCAACTGCATATGTCGGTGAACTATATATGCCGGAGGGAAATGCTCAAGTCCGGACGGGTTCCGGTCGAGACCGGAGGAGTTTGGTCAAGGTTCTACAAAGGTGTCGAAGACGGGCCGGAAACCCGGCCAGGGGCCCTCGGGGCGGGGCTATGCTTCTCGGGTTCGCAGGTTCCACCTGCGTGAAAGGCACCTCGTTCGGTGAGGCGTCTTCACGGACACAGGCCACTGACCCGACGACGTCGAGAGACGCCCAGGTTCAGGACAGGTCTTCCCGAGTTAAGGGTTGATCCCAAGTGGCTTCCGGCCGGCTGGTCGGACACGCCGTGGAGTGCCAAAGCTCTGACGAGTTGGGGTGTGCCGGTTCCGTGCGGGCCGGTGTGCTCCTTGCCGTGTCGTGAAGCGGCGCACAGACGGTGCGCCCCCGACCGGGAGGAGGCGAGAGACATGGACTGCAGTAGTCCGGGCCACAGTTGCCCCTGCCCCCGCATGCTCTCGACCACCTCTGGCACGCGGTAGAAACCCTTCCTGCGCGTTCACCCGGCGCTTCGTCCCGCGCTCGACCATGCCCGGACGCAAGCCGCCTGACGCACCGTCACGCCCGTACGGCCGCCGCCGCTCAGCGCCGCCGTGCGGTCCGGTGCCGTGCGCCCGCAGGGGGTAGCCGCCGCGCGCCCTGACGCCCCCTCAAGGCAGGGGGTAGGAGGCCCCGCCATGACCAATGTGACGCTGGACCCCAAGGTCCCCACGATGACCGCCACCCTCGACCCCACGGTTCCCGCGCCGCGTTCCGCGGTGCTCGACGACGCCCATGTCGGCGACATCAAGGGCGCGTTCGGCACCGTCCGGCTCGATGACGACGCGCCGCGCCAGGGCCTGTCCGCCCGGGTGAAGACCCTGCTCGCGATCGTCGGCCCCGGCCTGATCGTGATGGTCGGCGACAACGACGCCGGCGCCTTCTCCACCTACGGACAGGCCGGGCAGAACTACGGCACCCAGCTGCTGTGGACCCTGCTGATGCTCGTCCCCGTGCTCTACGTCAACCAGGAGATGGTGCTGCGCCTGGGCGCCGTCACCGGGGTCGGCCACGCCCGCCTCATCCTGGAGCGCTTCGGCAGGTTCTGGGGCGCGTTCAGCGTCATCGACCTCTTCCTGCTCAACGCGCTGACCCTGGTGACCGAGTTCATCGGCGTCACCCTCGCGGCCGGCTACCTCGGCCTGCCCAAGGTCGCCGCGGTGGTGCTGGCCGCGGCGATCATCATCGCCTCCGCGTTCACCGGCTCGTTCCAGCGCTTCGAGCGCGTCGCGGTCACCCTGTGCGTGGGCTCGCTGCTGCTGGTGCCGATCTACTTCATGGTCCACCCCAAGACCTCCCAGATGGCCCACGACTTCGTGACGCCCACCATGCCCGGCGGATCCGGGCAGCTGGCCGCCGTGATGCTGGTCATCATCTCGATCGTCGGCACCACCGTCGCCCCCTGGCAGCTGTTCTTCCAGCAGTCGTACGTCATCGACAAGCGCATCACCCCGCGTTTCATGCGCTACGAGAAGATCGACCTGTGGATCGGCATCGTCGTGGTCATCGTCGGCGCGGCAGCGCTGATCGGCCTCTCGGCGGCGGCCTTCGCCGGCACCGACGGCTTCGGCCAGTTCTCCGACGCGGGTGCGCTGGCCCGGGGCATCGAGGCCAAGGCGGGCCACCTGGCGGGCGTGCTGTTCGCGATCGCGCTCCTCGACGCCTCCATCATCGGCGCCTTCGCCGTCTCGCTGTCCACCGCGTACGCCATCGGCGACGTCTTCGGCATCAAGCACTCCCTGCACCGCGGGGTGAAGGGCGCCAAGGGCTTCTACGGCATCTACGCCGGACTGGTCGTGGTGGCCGCCGCGATCACCCTGCTCTCCACCGACCACATGCAGGGCCTGATGACGCAGTTCGTCCAGGTGCTGGCCGGGGTGCTGCTGCCCTCCGCCACCGTCTTCCTGCTGCTGCTCTGCAACGACAAGGCCGTCCTCGGGCCGTGGGTCAACGGGCCCAAGACCAACGCCTTCACCTCACTGGTGGTCGGCGTCCTGGTGACGCTCTCGATGATCCTGACCGCCGCCGTGGTCTGGCCCGACATCAGCTCCGAAGCCATCCTGTGGATCATGACCGGTTGCGGCGTCGCCGGCGTCATCGTCGCCGGGTACTTCTTCACCTCCGGGCGCCGGGGCACCAAGGAGAACCCTCCCCCAGCCTCCGGCCGGGGGTGCCCCCAGGACCGCACCGGCCGGGAGACCTGGCGGATGCCCCCGCTGGAGACCCTGGACAAGCCGGTCATGTCCACCGCCCGCAAGGCCGGGATGGGCGCTCTGCGCGCCTACCTCCTGGTGGCCATGGTGATGGTCATCATCAAGGTCGTCCAGACCGCCCTGGGCAGCTGACCCGCCGACCGCAGCCCGTACGGACGGGCGGTGGGCAGCGGCCCGCCACCCGTCCGTACCCCTCTCCCGTGAAGGAGGTGCCGTCGTGCACACCCTGACCACCGTCGACTTCCTGGTCCGGCTCGCCACCGGCGTCGCCTGCGGCGCACTGATCGGCGTCGAGCGCCAGTGGCGGGCCCGGATGGCCGGCCTGCGCACCAACGCCCTGGTCGCCGCCGGCGCCACCCTGTTCGTCCTGTACAGCGAGGCCGTCGGCGACACCGGCAGCCCCACCCGGGTCGCCTCCTATGTCGTCTCCGGCATCGGCTTCCTCGGCGGTGGCGTCATCCTGCGCGACGGCGCCGGCGTCCGAGGCCTCAACACGGCGGCCACGCTGTGGTGTTCGGCCGCCGTCGGGGTGCTGGCCGCCTCCGGCAAGCTGGAACTCGCCGCCCTCGGCACGCTCGCCGTGCTGGCCGTCCACCTGGTGCTGCGCCCGGCCGGCCGGCTGCTCGACCGGTCCCCGCAGTCCGGCAGCGACCCGGACTCCGCCATCCGGGCCACCGTCCACCTGGAGTGCGACCGCAAGTCCGAGAACCACATCCGGGCCCTGCTGCTGCAGGCCCTCGCCGCTTCCGGCCTCGCCCCCACCGGCCTGCGCGCCCGCCGCAGCGAACAGGGCGACGCCACCAACCTGCGGGCCACCGTCGCGATCACCGGGCAGGTCGCCCCGGCGCTCGAACAGGTCGTCAGCCGGCTGTCGCTGGAGCCGGGCGTCCGCGACCTGCACTGGCACCTCGACGAGGAGTCGGAGGACCCGGGCAGCACCGCGCTCGCCTGACGGAGCGAGGGACCCGGGGGACGGGGGACCGGGGGACCCAGGGGACGTGGGGAACGGGGGAACCGGGGGGACGGGGGAGCTTCGGTGCGGGGGGTTGGAGGGGGTAGAACGGAAGGGCCGTCACCCGAACCGCCTGGAGGCCCGATGCCCACCCCCGACCCCGAGCACGGACCGCTGGTCCCGATGCTGCTGGTGCTGACCGTGGTCACCGGTGTGGTGGACGCGGTCAGCTACCTCGAACTCGGCCACGTCTTCGTCGCCAACATGACCGGCAACGTGGTCTTCCTCGGCTTCGCCCTGGCGGGCGCGGCCAACCTCTCCGCCACCGCCTCGCTCGCCGCCCTCACCGCCTTCCTGCTCGGGGCCCTGGCCGGCGGGCACCTCGCCCGCCGGCTGCCCGGGCACCGCGGACACCTGCTGACCGCCGCCGTCGCCGGCCAGGCGGTGCTCGTCGCGGCCGCCACCGTCCTCGCGGTGGTCGCCGGCCACACCGGCGACCCCGCCCGCTACACCCTGATCGGGCTGCTCGGGTTCGCCATGGGCGGCCAGAACGCGGTGGTCCGCTCGCTGAAGGTCCCCGACCTCACCACCACCGTGCTCACCATGACCATCACCGCGCTCGCCGCCGACCGCAGCGGCGTCCGCCGGCTCGCCTCCGCCGTCTGGATGTTCGCGGGCGCCCTGCTCGGCGCGCTGCTCGTCCTGCACGCCGACGTGCCGGCCGCCCTCGCCCTGGCCCTCGCCCTGCTGCTCGCGGTCGCCGCCCTCATCCGCCACGCGGCCAAGGCCGCCCCGGCGGCGGCCTGGACCCGGCCGCGCTGACCCGGCCGCGCTGACTCGGCCGCGCTGACCCGGCCGCGTGGAACGGCCGGACCACCGTCCTGCCGTCCGGCACGGTTCAGTCCTCGCGGCGGTGGCCCGCGCGGCCGCTCCAGCGGGGTTCGAGGAGGGCCCAGCCGTCGGTCCAGGCGGCTTCGGCGCGGCGGTCGAGGGCGTGCAGGCGCAGGCGGAGGGCGAGCACGAGGAGCGCGAGCAGGGTGAGCAGGGCGCCCAGGCCGGTGCAGGCGGCGGAGACGGCGAGGGCGACGCGGTCGACCGGGGGAGCGGAGGCGTTGCCGTCCGGGTCGATCCAGATCGGGATGCCGGAGCCGGTGACGACCGAGCGCGAGGCCTGGACGGTGCCGACGCGCGGGGTGCCGTCGGGGGCGGTCCAGGCCGCCTCGACGTCGACCCGGGTGTTGTAGCCGCCGGAGAAGCGGCTGCCGCCGGGGGCGGTGTGGTCCGGGGCGCTGCGGACCACCGCGTCGACCCGGTGCAGCCGGGCCTGCTCCGCGGAGGCCTTGGGCGCGGTGCCGCGGTAGAGCAGCAGGGAGCCGCCGGCGCAGAGCGCCAGGACGAGCACCGCGCCGAGCACGGCGAACAGCCAGGCCCGGGCGCGGGAGCGGTCGACGGGGCGGGCGAGCGGTTCGTGCCGGGCACCGAGCGCCCGCCTCAGCTGACGGCTCGTTCGCCGCGGGAGCGACGCGGGCCGGGCGGGGCGGGGTGTGCTGGACACGTCGAGGACTCCTCAGGGGCGCGGGGGCGTACGGTCGTTCGCCACCAATTTCCACCCGACCGCCCCCCGCGCACAAGAGTCGTGCGCGCTCGTAGCACCGCCGGAGCCGCCCGGCGCGCCGTCAGGACGGCCGGGCCCCGTGGCCAGGGCCGCTCGGCCCCTCGGCCGGGACGTTCGGCCCTCGGCAGCCGGGCCCCGGTGCGGGCAGGCTGGGAACCGGCGGCGCCCCCCGTGCCTGGGCGCGGCCGCCGGCCCGGTTCGACCGTGGGGGTGCCGGGCCGAGGTACGGGGCAGGGGGTGGCCGTGGGGCCGCCCCCTGCTTTCCCGTCCCCGCTGTGCTCTCTTCCCGGCGGTTGACGCGACGCCAGCTGAGGATTCGCCAACTGTCGTCTTGTCGACCGGTGTTCCTCCGATCCCGGCCGTATTCCCGCCGGGTATACGCTCAGAGTATACGCCGCGTGTATGGTTCCCCCATGAGTGTTCCTTTGACCCTCCTCGGGCTGCTGGAGCGAGAGCCGAGCCACGGCTACGACCTCAAGCGCGACTACGACTCCCTCTTCAGCCGCGGCAAGCCCCTCCCGTACGGGCAGGTCTACGCGACCCTCGGCCGGCTCGCCCGCGACGGCAAGGTCGTGGTCGGCGAGGCCGAACCCGGCGACGGGCCCGACCGCAAGCGGTACGTCATCACCGGCACCGGGGCCACCGAGTTCGAGACCTGGCTCCGCGAACCGGTCGCGCCCGAACCCAACCTGCAGTCCGTGCTGTTCACCAAGGTGGTGCTGGCCCTGCTGCTCGGCCGCGACGCCGAACAGCACCTCGACACCCAGCGCGCGGCCCACCTGCGCCGGATGCGCGAGCTCACCGAACTGCGCCGCTCCGGCGCGCTGGTGGACGCCCTGCTCGCCGACCACGGCCTGTTCCACCTGGAGGCGGACCTGCGCTGGATCGACCTCACCGTCGCCCGGCTGGACGCGCTCGCCGCGGAGGTGCGCGGATGACCGCCGTGATCGAGGCCCGCGACGTCGCCCTGGCCTTCGGCGAGACGCCCGCCCTGCGCGGGGCGAGCCTGTCCGTCCGGGCCGGCGAGGTGCTCGCCGTCATGGGCCCCAGCGGATCGGGGAAGTCGACGTTACTCCACTGCCTGGCCGGCATCCTGGTGCCCGACGCGGGTGAGGTGCTGTTCGACGGGCAGCGCCTGGACCTCATGGACGAGGCCCGGCGCAGCGCCCTGCGCCGGGAGGCCTTCGGCTTCGTCTTCCAGTTCGGCCAACTGGTACCGGAGTTGACGGCGGAGGAGAACGTCGCCCTGCCGCTGCTGCTGAACGGCGTGCGGCGCGCCGCCGCGCTCGCCGAGGCCCGGCCCTGGTTCGCCCGGCTCGGCCTGGACGGCATGGCGGGCCGCCGCTCCGGCGAGCTGTCGGGCGGTCAGGCGCAGCGCGTCGCCCTGGCCCGCGGCCTGGTGGCCCGCCCGCGGGTGCTCTTCGCCGACGAGCCGACCGGTGCGCTGGACTCGCTGACCGGCGAGCAGGTGATGGACCTGATGGTGGCCTCGGCCAGGGAGCAGGGCACCACCGTCATCCTGGTCACCCACGAGGCCCGGGTCGCCGCGTACGCCGACCGCGAGGCGATCGTCCGCGACGGCGTGGCCCGTACCCTCTCGGCCGGACCGGTGGCCTCGTGATCGCGTTCTCGCTCCGGCTGGCCGTCAGCGGCGGCCGGGAGGCGGTGGCCCGGCTGCTGATGATCGCGGCGGCGGTCGCGATCGGCGTCGGGCTGCTGCTGTCGGCCCTCTCCGGCGTCAACGCGATCGGCCGGGTCAACGACCGGCAGATGTGGATGAACACGGGGGCCGAGGGCGCGACCACGGCGGCCCCGGTGGACCCGCTCTGGTGGGGCGCCCGGGTGGAGTACTACCGGGGCAGGACGGTCTTCCGGGCCGAGGCCGCCCCGACCGGGCCGACCGCGCCGCTGCCGCCCGGACTGGACCGGCTGCCCGCGCCCGGGGAGTACTACGCCTCGCCCGCGCTGGCGGAGCTGATCCGCCGGACCCCGTCCGTCGAACTGGGCGACCGCTACCCCGGGCGGCAGGTCGGCACCATCGGCGGCGCCGCGCTGCCCTCCCCGGACACCCTGGCGGTGGTCCTGGGCGGCACGGTGGAGCAGGTCAGGGCCCTGCCGAGGGCCACCGCCGTGACGAGCATCGCCACCGCGCTGCCCGCCGAGTGCGACCGGGGCTGCTACGGCGCCGGCGTGCACGGCGACGCGCTGCTGCTGGTGCTCACCGTGGTGGCCGGGGCGCTGATCTTCCCGGTGCTGGTCTTCATCGGCACCGCGACCCGGCTCTCCGCCGCCACGCGGGAACAGCGCTACGCCGCGATGCGCCTGGTCGGCGCGACGCCGCGGCAGGTGTCGGTGGTCTCGGCGGTGGAGTCCACGGTCGCCGCGGTGGCCGGCACGGTCCTCGGCTTCGGCCTCTACGCCGCGCTGAAGCCCCTGGTGGCCGATGTGCCGTTCACCGGCGACCGCTTCTTCGCCGGGGACCTGACCCTGAGCCTGCCGCAGGCGGCCGGGGTGGCGGCGGCCGTGCCGCTGGCCGCCGCGCTCGCCGCCCGGTTCGCGCTCCGCCGGGTCGTCATCTCGCCGCTCGGGGTGACCCGCCGGGTCACCCCCAAACCCCCCGGCCCCAGGCGGCGGGTGCCGCTGCGGGGTCTTATAAACAAATGTCGCGGCCGGCGGTAGGGGGGGGGTTGTTAT
>NZ_JBHTRF010000136.1:0-9904 GCF_042796115.1 Kitasatospora sp. NPDC056446
CAGAGGGCCGACGATTCAACCGCAGGACAGCCGGAGCGTCAGTCAGCCGAGGGGTCAGGCCCCCCGAGCGGTGCCACCTACATCCTCACAGTCAGACGATTGAGACCCGGGAGACGTAGGCGTTGTTGAGGCTCAGGCTGCCGCCCGCGTAGAGGTTGTAGTCGATGCCGTTCGCCGTGATGATGCCGTTGTTCCACTGAGAGGTCACCGAGTACACACCGGCGACTCCGGGGTACGTCGTGCCAACGCTCCCCGCATAGCAGAGCTGCCAGTAGCCGCTGCTGTCGTGTATCCAGAGCTCGATGCCGTACGCCTCCGCGCCGCCGCCCGGGCACTGCACGCTCCCGATTGCGCTGGCCGGCGAGGCCGCCAGGACACCGCCGCCGATGAGGGTCGCGGCCGCCAGCGCCACGGCACCGATTCGTGTGATCTTGCGACGAGCCATCTGCTTCTCTCCTCGTGTCGGACTCTTGTGACAACCGGCTGACGGGCCGGCTCGGCACCATCCTTGTGCCAGCGGCAGCCCGCCACCATGACGTTGGCCGGAGGTTGGGCGGACACTCGCGCCGTGGGGCCCTCACGCCCTGGGAGGCGAGGTGCCAGGCCTTCGCCCGGCAGCCGGCCGTCCTGCCCGCCGCTGTCCTCGCCGTCCGTCCCGGCCCGCCGGTGTGCGGCCGGATGTGGCTGCGCTGGTCCGGCCACGACGGCATCCGCACTCTGCACCACGGCCGGGCCCGGCCCGGGGCTGGACCGAACGCGGCGTGGACGGCCTGGACGGGTGGGTGGCCCTGGTTGACGGCCTGGGCGTTACCGCCGCTGGCCGGGGCGGCGTGCCGGAACCGCTCGTGCACACGGAGGCGTGGGATGCCGGCGTCACCCTGCTCGGCGCCCTCACCCGGCACCCCGCCCCGGCCGCCCACGACGGCGCTGAGGTCGTACGCCAGTTCCTCGTCCAGCTGCCCATCGCTGCCGGGGACGATCTCCCGGCCGGCGGCCCGCTCGACAGCGTCGGCGGCCCGCTCCACGTGGCAGCCGGTAGGAACACCCCGGCGCGGATGCGAGTGGCCAGTGCGGCCCGCATAGATGTGTCTTGAATACATGCGAGACGGGGATCACATGACGGAAGGTCGCACTTCGCCCGACCCGAGGTGTCTAGTACGGGCATGACATGGACACTCCACGGGAAGGCTGAGATGGGACCCACCTTCAGGCGCGTCGGGCGACTCCTGTCCGTCCCGTTCACCGTTACCGCTCTGCTGGCCCCGGCCCTCGCCCTGGTCACCCCGGCCGCAGCCGCAGCCGCACCGGACACCTACACGTTCGCCAACGGTGACGGCACCCTCAACGCGACGGGCAACAACGACGGAAACCAGATCTCCGTCACGCCGGACGGCACCAACTACCAGAACTTCCGCCTCATCAGGCTGGGAGACCCCGGCCAGTTCAACATCGCCAACACGTCATCCGGGAAATGCATCTACGCCACCCAGCCCGCCACACAGAAATCGTGCGGTCAGGACGGCGAGCAGTGGCACTTCCGCCCGGTGGACGGCAAGCCCAACACCTTCGGGATCGTCCGCCGCGACGACTCCAGCGGCACCGAGTGGTGCATGGACAACCGGGGCGGCCTCCACCTGTGGGGGATCCTGGCCCAGCCCAACGTCTGCAACGGTAGTGCGGCCCAGGAGTGGACGGTTCCCGCGTCGAAGGCAGCCGAAGCCAGGAACCTGGCGCTGGACTACTACGCGGACCTGTGCTCCAGGAAGACCTCCACCTGCTCGTGGACGGAGAAGTCCGAGGGGCAGCCCGCGATTCTGCCCCGCCAACCCGCCTCGTCGATCTGGTACAACGACACCAGCTCCACGATGAAGCAGTTCTTCACCACCATCTACCACTCTGGATGGTCACAGGCGTACTCCGTGGGCCTATCGTCCTCCGTAGGGGTGTCCGCCCCGATCCAGGCCATGATCTCCAGCCAGCTGACCGCGACAACGGTGTACACCTCCGACGAGACGACGATCAACGGCATCGCCGTGGACGTTCCGTCGAAGAACTACGCCTGGGTCGACTTCGCGGCTGTCGGCAAGAAGGTCACCGGAACATGGACGTTCGACACCGACAACCAGCCGTGGACCACTGACGCGACGGTCACCGTCCCCGTCATCAACTCGGCCGCCGGATCGACGATGTACATCGCGCGCACCAGCACCGATGCGCCGGGCAGCAGCAGCGGCGCGACCAGCCCTGACGTGAAGCCGCAGGCCTTCGCGAAGACCACCACGAAGGCGCTGGATCTGCCCAAGGACGCCAGCATGACCGCCGCCAACAACACGGTGACGATCACCGCCGACGGCGGGACCATCGTCGCCACCGTCACCCCCGGCACCATCACTGACACCGACGGCACCGTGCACAAGGTTGCCCTGACCGTCTCCGGTAACACCGTGACGCAGACGATCGAAGGCGTCACCGGCGACACGGTCACCGGCACCATGAGCCCGCCGGTGTACTCGGTAAAGGACACCGGCGCCGCGTCGGCGGCCGCCGCGAAGATGTCGGCGTTCGCGATGGAGCGCCCCGCACTCAGCGACGACAAGAAGAAGCGCCTCCAGTGCATCGGAGACAAAATGGGCGAAGGCGCTACGTTCGGCCTCCTCGGTGCCGCCCTCGGACAGCCCGAAGCCGTCATCGGCGGAGTCTTCGGCGGCCTCATCATCGGCCTCGCCGAATGCACCAGGTGAACCGCCCCGAGCTCGGTAGAAGCTTCAGTCTGTTGCTGTGACCTGTTGGTTTGGTGCTCACTGGCAGCGCCGGCCTGCGGACAACGGCGTGACCACAGGCCGGCACCCAGCCCCGGCTCACCCGGACAGGCCCTCAGCCGACCACCCTCATCAACGTGACAAGTGACGCTACGGGCATGATGCCGGTGCAGGTTCCCCGCCGTCCGCCCGCCCTGGGGCGGGCGGCGTCAGCCAGTGCCATCGGTGTGCAGCAGCGCAACCAGCCCAGAGGCCACCGCGAATACCTCCCCGGGTCCCACCCCCGCCCGCACCGCATGCCGACCGAGCACATCCTTGGTCTCGCGGACACCGCTGTGCCGTACGCCCTCGCCGACCAGATCCGCTCCGTCAGTCGGCAGCTGGACGCGCTGATCGAGGCCGACAAGCCGATGGCCGCTCTGGCCGCCATCCGGCTGTCCGGCGGCTACTTCGCCCGCCAGGCCCGCGATGCCGCCCTGCGCGCAAGCTTCCTGGACAACTCCTGGGCCGAGATCGGCGAAGCCCTCGGCATCTCCAAGCAGGCCGCCTGGGAGCGCTGCGGCAAGGCCCGCCGGGAGCCCGCCACCGCTTCCTGAAACCACCCACCGAGAAGGACCTGTTCCCGGCATTGGAGCTGCCGGGAACAGACCCATGGGCCATTCTGCCGCCTTCCCGACACTGGCCAGCGACGGGTGCCTAACCGAGCCGCCACATGGTCTGCAAGGGCATCGGAAAGGTTGCGAATTCCGACGCGATAAACCCTGCCGACCCGCAGCCTCCCGGGCCCGCACCCGACGGCCCCGGCCGGGAACTCCCGGACGCCTGCGGGTAGTTCACGATTCAGTACACGGGACTTCAGAGGGGAGCACAGCATGGACGGCGCGGCGATCGTCGAGCGGCTGATGACGACGGAGGTCAGGAGAGACCCGTACCCGCTGTACGCGCGGGCGCGCGAGCTGGGCCCGGTGGTGCCCGCGGGGGAGGGGATGTACGTCGTGACGGGCTACGCGGCCGTCAACAAGGTCCTGCGCACCCCCGGCTTCGGCGTGGTGTCCGGCGACACGATGGCCGACTTCGAGCCCGAGTACGCCCGGCACGACTCGCTCGTCCTGTTCGGCCGCTCGATCCTCCAGCGCAACGCCCCCGACCAGCCCCGGGTCCGCTCGCTGATCGCCTCGGTCTTCACCGCCCGCCGCGTCGCCGAGCTGCGCCCGGCGGTGGAGGGAGCGGTCGCCCGGCTGCTCGACGAGATGGCCGAGCAGGGCGCGGACGGCTCGGCGGTGGACTTCATGGACGCCTTCGCCTTCCGGCTGCCGGTCGGCGTGGTCTGCGAGCTGCTCGGCGTCCCCGAGCGGGACCGCTACCGCTTCCGCCGCCTGGCCTCCGACCTCACCGTCGCCCTGGAGATGTTCCAGCCGCTGGACGGCCTGGCCGTCGCCGACAAGGCCGCCGTCGAGCTGTCCCGGTACTTCCTCGAACTCGCCGGCGAGCGCGCCGCCGACCCCCGGGACGACCTGGTCACCGACCTCGCCCGGATCGCCGCCGAGGACGAGGCCCGGCTGTCCGTCGAGGAACTGCTCGCCAACCTGGTGCTGCTGCTGATCGCCGGCTTCGAGACCACCACCAACCTGCTCGGCAACGGCCTCGCCGTCCTCTTCCGCCACCCCGGGATCGCGGACGGGCTGCGCGGCGGCGCCGTCACCCCGGCCGGCTTCACCGACGAGGTGCTGCGCTTCGACGCCCCGATCCAGGCCACCTCCCGGATCGCGCTCGCCGAGGGCCTGGCCGTCGAGGGCCTGCCCATCCCGCCCGGCGCCGTGTTGACCCTGCTGATCGGCTCGGCCAACCACGACCCGGCGCGGTACGAGCGCCCGGAGGTCTTCGACCCGACCCGCACCGACAGCCAACCCCTCAGCTTCGGCGGCGGGCCGCACTTCTGCCTGGGCTCGCAGCTGGCGCGGATGGAGGCCGAGGTGGCGTTGCCCGCCCTGCTCGACCGCTTCCCCCGGCTCGCCCCCGGCGGCCCGGCCACCCGGCGTGACCGGCTGGTCCTGCGCGGTTTCGAGACCCTGCCGGTGACCGTCCGCTGACCGCCTGCCGCCCCGCCCCGCTCCTGAGACCGCCCCCGCCCCCACGTCCGAGCTGGGCATCGGCTGGGAGACCGACCGGGAGACCACCGGGTGGCCCGCAACGCGATCCCCGGCTGCGCCAGGCCGGGGCCGCCGGCGACCTCACACCCGAGCTGCGCCGCGGAGAAGCGCACGCCCTGGTCGGCGAGTTCGACCGGACGCACGCGCTGCTGGCCGACTCATGGAACCGCGTCGCGGACATGGTGGAGGCCACCCCGCACGAACCAACTCCTCGCCCGCTGGCTCGACGCGGCCGCCGCCGTCCTGGCGCTGGCGTCACCCGCCGGGAGGCGACCCCGTGAGCAGGCGTTGGCGCCGGGTCCTGCTGACGGCGGCCGCGGTGCTGGCCGTCGCGGCCACCGCGAGCGCGGTGGCCGTCCACAGGATGACCACCGGCAGACTCGACCACGGCACCGTGTTCACCCAGACCTCGGGCGACCTGGCTGTCAGGCCCGGTCAGCTGTTCTCGATCGAGGTGTCCGCCTACCGGGGGGCCGGTGACAACTGGACCCTGTCCGCCCCCGCCCCCGACCAGGCCGGGGTGCAGGCCGCCGGTGACGAGTACGTCGACAACTTGGGCCTCACGGACCTGATCGGCTTCGGCGCGACCGGAGGACTCGGTACCGGCGGCCGCTACTACTTCACCTTCCGCGCCCAGAGCCCCGGACACACCAGCATCACCATGCACGTCGCCTACCGGGACGAACTCGGCGGGGCCTTCCCCGGAGGACCCGACCAGACCAGGCGCCAGTTCACCATCGACGTCCGCTGAGCCACCCGGTGGTCGGCGTGGCGGGCGCACGGTTGACCGGCGGCGCACCCCGGGGAGGAACCGGCACACGATGAGGTGCTCGCCGCCGGGGTGGCAGGGATGCGGTCGTGTGTGCCTGCCATCCGGGCGGGGCTCCGTCGTCACCGCCGGCGGCGACCGGTCCCACCGGGGGGTGTGGCTGCTGCCCGAGCCGTCGTGCGGCTTCAGGTTGTCACCGGGGCGATGGAGGCCGCGTGGTCGCTCTGGGCCTGGTAGACGCCCGGCCGAACCGGTCCCTGGGACTGCACGATCCCGCACGCCCGTGCACCGTCTGACCAACCCCGTCCACCGCCACCCGCCCGGGCGGCCAGCACCATGCCGTCGTCCCCTTCGTCCAGCGTCATCGAGGCCCGCAAGGTACTCGCCGCCCGCCTGGTTGGCTGCGCAAGGCAGCGGCCTCCAGCTCCGGGGCATCGGCGAATCTCAGCTCGATGCGGCCGTCGGCTACCCGCCGCTTGAGCTCGGCTGCGCTGCCCGCGGCGCTGTGGCTCGTCACGGGATGGGCGCGGCGCCGCCCCTGTCAACGACATGTGGCCGTGTTGGGTTGTAACTGGCATACACAGGGCCTTGGTTGTGGGTACGGTCGTTGTCGTTCTCTGTTCAGGTCGGAGTTGTCGGAGGGGGCGCGGTGTTTTCGGGTGTCGAGGTCGCGGTGGGGTATGTGTTCGCCTGGGCGGTGCGGAAGGCTCGGCTGATCGCGGGGCGGGCGGATGGGGAGGTGGACCGTGCGCTGGAGGCCGGGATGGACCATGTCCACGATGTGGTGAGCCGCAAGCTCGGGCAGGACCCGGCGCTGGAGCAAACCGTGGAGGAAGCCGGCGAGGGGCAGGGGCAGCTCTCGGACAACACCCGCCAGTGGCTGGAGGCGAGCCTGAACAACGCTGCGAGGAAGGATGCGGAGTTCGCGGCGGCTCTGAAGGCCGCGGTGGAGCAGGCGCAGGCTGTTGAACGTGCCGCAGCCGGGGTGTCTGCGAACGGTGGCAGTATCGGCATCGGCGGCGACGCGCATGTCCACGCCGAGGGCGGGTCGGTCGCCGCCGTACAGATCTCCGGACCGGTCACGCTCGGTCCCGCAAACCCTCAGCAGCCGGGGGCGGTTCAGGGCTGACCACCCCCGGTGACCGGACCCTCCCGGAGGGTCTGCCCTGGGCGGGGCCCGTTTTCCGCGCCACCGGTGGTGGTGTCGCCGCAGGTGTCATCGGCCAGGTCAGCCGGTACGCCGCGCCGCGCGGCCCGGCTTCCTGGCCACACCAGGTCGGCACCCTGCCCCCGCAAGCCGTGCACTTTCAGCTCCGCCGGGAATTGGCCGAGCTGACGACGGCACTGACCAGCGCTGGGGGGCCGACAGCGCTCGCGCCGCTGTGCTGGTGGGACTGGGCGGGGTCGGTAAGAGCCAGCTCGCCGCCTACTATGCACGCGGCGCGATCAGCGGTGGAGAGGTGGACGTGCTGGTGTGGGCCCCTGCGACCACCAGGTCCGTGCTTGTCGGTGCCTTCGCCCAAGCCGCGGCCGAACTGATCGGCTCAGACGCGCCAGAGGATCCGGAGCACGCGGCGGCGGCGTTCCTGGCCTGGCTGGAACCCAAAGCCGGCCGGCCCGCATGCCGCTGGCTGGTCGTGCTGGACGATGTCGCCGACCCGGCGGACCTGACCGGGCTGTGGCCTGCGGCCTCGCCGACAGGCCAGACCCTGGTCACCAGCCGTCGTCGAGACCCCGCCCTGCTCAGCGGCCGCCACACGGTCACCCTTGGCGTCTTCACCGCCACAGAGGCCCACGCCTACCTCATGGGCGCGTTCGCCCCAGGTCTCCTCGACGTCGACCTCGCTAACCCCGTCCGGGACCTGGATGCGCTCGCCGACGACCTCGGGCACCTTCCGCTGGCTCTCTCCCAGGCTGCTGCCTACATCGCCGAACTCGCGGATGCGGGCATGACTACGGCCGACTACCGGCGTCTACTCTCGGACCGCACCCGCATGCTGCGTAATGCGGCACCAGACCGTCTGCCAGACGGACAGGCCCTTACTGTCGCCGCCACCTGGTCACTCTCGATTGAACACGCCGACACGCTTCGCCCACTGGGCTTGGCCCGCCGGATGCTTTGTCTTCTGTCTTTCCTCGACCCCAATGGCATCCCTGAGACCGTCCTCACCAACGGGCCCGCCCTCGTCTACCTCGGCCTTAACCGGGAAGCGCCATGGAGACGACATCTCCAGCTGGAGCTGTACCCCGGGTTTCCTGCGCGTCCTGGGTACCCGCAGCCTGCATCCCCTGGCACTGGCTATGGCTACCCCTCCGTTCCGCATAAGCCCGAGTACCTCAGGTCGTCATACCTCGGTCACCGCACGACCACTGGCCGGGACACCCCTTCGACGGCAAGACAAGCGGTAGCAGACGTGCTGGATATGGCTGAGAGTCAGATGGAGGGAACGGACCGTGCGGACGCCGAAATGCAGGCCCGCGCGGTCCTGAGCGTGCTTCGCCGCCTCAGCCTCATCGAACGTTCACACGACCGCGCGGCCGGGGTCCGCGTCCACGTGATGGTTCAGCGAGCGGTCCATGACACCCTGCCCCGGGACGAGTACAGCCGGCTGGCCCGCACCGCAGGCGACGTGCTTCTCGCCGCATGGCCCGACATCGAACGCGATACCACTCTGGCCTCCGAGCTGCGCGCCAACGCGATGGCCCTCGCCGGCCACGCCGGTACGGCGCTGTACCTCACCCACGCCCACCTCGTGCTGCACGCCACGGGCAGTAGTCTTGGCAACGCTGGCCAGGCGTCGGCAGCCCGTGACCTCTTCAGCCACCTCACCACCGTCACGACGCTCCACCTCGGCCCGAACCATCCCAGTACCCTCGCCGCGCGCAGTGGCCTTGGCCGGTGGCGGGGTGAGGCGGGGGACCCGGCCGGGGCGGTGGCCGTGTTCACCGAACTGCTGCCGGACCTGACGCGTGTGCTCGGCCGCTCGCACCCCGACACCCTCGCCGTGCGCGGCAGGTTGGTCCACTGGAGGACAGAGGCAGAGGGCCCCGAGAGCACATACACGGCGTTCAGCGAACTGCTGTCGGACGCGGCATCGGTGTGGGGTTTGCACCATCCCGACACCCTGCGCCTGCGCAGCCAGACGGCCCACTGGCGCGGAGAGGCGGGCGATCCGGCGGGCGCACAGGACATGTGCGACAGCCTCTTTCCGGACGTGGCGTCAAGATGGGGCTTGCGGCATCCCGATACCTTGCGCCTGCGCAGTCAGATGGCTCACTGGCGCGGAGTGGCGGGCGATCCGGCGGGCGCATACACCATCTGTAACAGTCTGGTACCGGATCTGCTGCGTGTGTGGGGCCCCGACCACCCCGACACCCTGCGCCTCCAATGCCAGAGGGCCTATTGGAGGGGCAAGTCGGGGAAACCACAGGCGGCACACAGCACCTTCGCCGGACTGTTGCCGGACCTGCTGCGTGTGTGGGGCCCAGATCACCCCGACACCTTCACCGCCCGGGGGAATCTCGCCCACTGGCAGGGAGAGGCCGGTGACCCGGAAGGGGCGGTTGCCGCGCTCTCCGAGCTGGCTCAAGAAACCGAGCGGGTCCTGGGCCCCAACCACCCGTACACACTTAACGTTCGACACCTTCTCACCCACTGGTGCAGGGAAGCAGGAGAGAAGCAGTCATCAGACGCCGAGTAGAGGTGTGCGCCTCCACACCGAGACCGGGGATGCAGTGCGGCCACCACACAAGCTTGATGTCGGGCCCCGGGCGCGGGGGATCGCTCACCCGAACGGGTACTGACCGGTTCCCGTCCGTCGGTTCCCGGGGCCCGGTTCCTGCCGGGCCGGCCCAGGTCGGGCGCCTCGGGTCCACAGCCGGGGCGCGCCCCGGCCGGCTGGTGGGTTCGGGTGTCCCCGGGTGGGTGGGTGGGTGGGTGGGTGGGTGGTGGGTGTCAGGTGGTGATGAGGACCATGGGCGCGTAGGGGTTGGGACGTTGTGGCCGAAGCCGGTCAGGGCGCTGACGACGGCGGCGGTGAGGGCGTGTGCGGCGTGCTGGAGGACCGCGAGTTCGTCCTCGTCGTAGGGGTCGGTGCTGCCGGCCTCGACGCGTTTCTGTTCGGGGCGGTCCTAGGGCCTGTGTGATGTCGTGATCAATCTTCGGGTTCTGCCCCGCCCCGGGGCAGAACCGGGTAGGACTGTTGGTTGTGACGCGCAGGCAACTC
>NZ_JBHTRF010000137.1:0-9151 GCF_042796115.1 Kitasatospora sp. NPDC056446
GGGGCGGCCGGCCCTTCCCTCACTGCCCGTGCCTCACTCCTTGCCGAACACCGTGACGTCCAGACCGTCCGCCGCGTAGTCGGCCCGGATCACCTTCTTGTCGAACTTGCCGACCGAGGTCTTCGGCACCGACTCCACGATCGACCAGCGCTCCGGCAGCTGCCAGGAGGCGATCCGCCCGGCCAGGAAGGCCCGCAGCTCCTTCAGCCCGACGGTCGCGCCCGGGCGCAGCACCACGGTGGCCAGCGGGCGCTCGCCCCACTTCTCGTCCGGGACGGCGACCACGGCGGCCTCGGCCACCTCGGGGTGCGCCATCAGCTGGTTCTCCAGGTCGACCGAGGAGATCCACTCGCCGCCGGACTTGATGACGTCCTTCGCCCGGTCGGTGAGGGTCAGGTAGCCGTCGGCGGTGATGGTGCCGACGTCACCCGTGCGCAGCCAGCCGTCCTCGGAGAACTTGTCCTCCGGACGGAGCGGGTCCTGCCCGGCGCCGCCGTAGTACGCCCCGGCGATCCACGGGCCGCGCACCTCCAACTCGCCCGCCGAGACGCCGTCGTGCGGCATCCGCTCGCCGCCCGGGCCGATCAGCCGGGCCTCGACGGACGCCGGGAAGACGCCCTGGGTGATCCGGTACGGCCACTCCTCCTCGGGGGTGAGGCCGCCCGGCGGCTGGGCGAAGGAGCCGAGCGGGGACGTCTCGGTCATGCCCCAGGCCTGGATGACCCGGATGCCGTGGCGCTCCTCGAAGCCCTGCATCAGCGACGGCGGACAGGCGCTGCCGCCGATGACCACCATGCGCAGGCTGGAGGTGTCGTAGTCGCCCGCGTCGAGCTCGTCCAGCAGGCCGCTCCAGATGGTCGGGACGGCGGCACTGACGGTGGGGCGCACGGCGGCGATCATCCCGGCCATCGGCTTGGGCTGGAGGAAACGATCCGGCATCAGCAGGTTGGCGCCGGACATGAAGGCCGCGTGCGGGATCCCCCAGGCGTTCACGTGGAACATCGGGACCACCGGCAGCGCGGTGTCGCGCGGGGTGAAGCCGAAGTTGTCGCCGGTGTTGACCTGGAGGCAGTGCAGGTAGACCGAGCGGTGGCTGTAGAGCACGCCCTTCGGGTCGCCGGTGGTGCCGGAGGTGTAGCAGAGCATCGCGGCCCGCCGCTCGTCGATGTCCCCCTGCCACGGGTACGCGGTCGGCCGCCCGGCGATCAGCTCCTCGTAGTCGTGCACGCCGCCCGCGAAGCCGGCCAGCACCGAGCGGTCGCCGGGGCCGCTCACCACGATGTGCTTGAGCGTGGGCGCGAGCTCCGGCAGCACGGCGGCCAGCAGCGGGAGCACGGTGCCGTTGACGATGATCACGCGGTCGGCGGCGTGGTTCACGATGAACGACAGCTGCCGGGCGGGCAGCCGCAGGTTGAGCGTGTGCAGCACGGACCCGGTCGACGGGACGGCGAGGTACGCCTCCAGGTGCTCGGCGTTGTTCCACATCAGCGTGCCGATGACACTCTCGTCGGTGCACCCGAGTTCGTCGCGTAGCGCCCACGCGAGCTGTGCGGCGCGCGCGCCGACCTCGGCGTAGGTCCGGACGACCGGCCCGGTGCCGTCCCAGGTGGTGACGGTCGAGCGGCCGTGGATCGTGGACCCGTGCTCCAGGATTCTGGCGACGGTGAGCGGTACGTCCTGCATCGTGCTGAACACGGGTCCTCCTTGACCGAGCGGCACTGACGGCTGCACCCGCGACACCTACCGAGCGGTAATGCGCGCGGACCTGCCCGATTTTGCCGCCCCGCCCGCCCGCTGTCAGCATCCCGGCGCCGTTGCACGGATCACGACGTCGCATCGGTCCCGTCCGCTACCGGCCGCCGGGCCGCCACCGGCCGCCGCGCCGCCGCCGGGCCGCGCCGCACCGCCGGGCCGGCCGCCCTACCGGCGGGCTCAGGAGGCGGTGGGGCCGTCCACCTGGTTGCGGTCCACGGTGAGGGTGGCGCCGGCGTAGGTCTCCTCGACGTTGCCGTGGTACTGGTGGACGCGCTGGTGGAGGCTCCAGAGGTCGGGGTCGAGGCTGCCGGAGCCCGCGGTGTCGGCGTGATCGTCCCAGCGGGCGTACCAGAGCGCGTCGGGCATCGGGGAGCTGCCGGCCCGGGCGGCGGCGGCCAGGTCGGCGATGCCGGAGTCGAGGCTGGAGTAGAAGCCGGAGCGGTAGCCGGCGGAGTGCAGGGCCTGGGTCCAGCCGAGGGTGAACTCGACCACGGCCTGGCCGCAGACCGGGTCGCGCGTCGGGTAGGCCTCGATGTCCAGGTAGACCGGGCTGCCGGCGCCGAGGCCGAGCGGGCCCAGGGCGCGGACGGCCTCGCCCGCCTCGTCCCGGCCCTGCTGCGCGGCCTTCGCCGGGTCGATCCGCCGGGGCTTGCGGCCCGGGTCGGCGCACGGGGCCTGGAGGCCGACGTGCACCGGCAGGAACCGCCAGCCCATCGCACGCGCCTGGCGCACCCACTCGGCGGTGAGCCGGGGCTGGGCGCAGCCGCGCTGGGAGCCGCTGGTGTAGATGCCGACGGCCCCGTACGGGGAGGCGCCGCGCCAGGCCCGCAGGGTGTCGAGCGGTGGCGCGGTGCAGGCGTCGAAGGCGGAGCCGCTCCAGGTGTCGTGGAAGCGGGGCGGGCCGACCCGGTCGGGCAGGGTGACGGCCCGGATGCGGGGGACGGCGGCGGCGACCGGGGCGGTGGCCACGGTGCTCACGCCCGTCCCGCCGGTGGCCAGCAGGAGCACGAGGGAGGCGGCGAGCAGGGCCGCGGGGCGGAGATAGCGCACCCCGCCTTGATACTGACGGACCGTCGGACGATCGCGGCAACCACGCCGGAGGCCCCCCGCGAGTCCACCCTTTCGGACGCACCCGTCCGTATCCGTCCCGATATTTGTAACGAGCTTGCCCGTTCATCACTCCTTACGGCAAACTCGCCGATATGCCCACCTCCCATACCAGCGAAACCCCCACCGCCTCATCGTCGGCCGCCGCCGTCGCCGAGGCCCTTGCCATGCCGCCCGCCCCCAAGGGCGAGCCTGCCGGCGAGCGGGGAAGCTGGCGACGAGGCGGGGCATCCGGCCCCTCGGCGCCGCCCCAAGGACACCCGGGCCGGTCCACCGGCCGACTCGGCAAGGTCCTGCGGCGCCCGGAGCGGATCCCGGCGCCGCTTCTCTGTCTGACCGCGATGTTCCTGGTGCAGACCGGCATCGCCCTGTCCAAGCCGCTCTTCGGCCCGCTCGGGGTCAGCGGCACGACCTTCCTGCGGCTCGGCTTCGCCGCCGTCATCCTGCTCGCCGTCACCCGCCCGAAGCTGCGCGACAAGCGCCCGCGCGACCTCGCCGCGGCCGCCCTGCTCGGCGTGGCCTCGGCCGGGATGACCTTCCTGTTCGCCGGGGCGATCGACCGGCTGCCGATGGGCACCGCCGCGACCATCGAGTTCCTCGGCCCGCTCGCGGTCGCCCTGGTCTTCGCCCGGCGCGCCAGCCACCTGCTCTGGGCCCTGCTCGCGGCCGCCGGCGTGGCCCTGCTGACCCTGCTCGGCGAGGGCGACGGCGGCGGCTCGCTCGACCCGGTCGGCCTGCTCTACGCCTTCGGGGCGGCCGCCTGCTACGCGCTGTACATCCTGTTCACCGACAAGGTCGGCGCCACCTTCCAGGGGTTCCAGGGCCTGGCGGTGTCGATGACCGTCGGCGCGCTGGCACTGGCACCGTTCGGGCTGGGCGACGCCTGGCACGGGCTCACCGCGCCGGACGCCTCGCCGCTGGTGCTGCTCGCCGCGGTGGCCGGGGTGTCGCTGCTGCTGCCGGTGATCCCGTACGCGCTGGAGATGACCGCGCTGCGCCGGATGCCGCAGCGGGTATTCAGCGTGCTGGTCAGCCTGGAGCCGGCGGTCAGCGCGCTGGTCGGCCTGGTGGTGCTGGGCCAGTTGCTGGGCGGGCCGCAGCTGGCCGGGATCGGCTGTGTGGTCGCGGCCAGTGTGGGCGCCACCCTGACCGGACGGCGGTAGGGCCCGGCGGACGGGTGAGCGGGCGGGGCCTGACGGGCGGTCGCGGCGCGGCGGGCCCTACGGCCAGAGCAGCGAGCGCGACCACCCGGGGGCGCTGACCGGGCCGCTGCGGGTGTAGCGCACCCGGACGTGCCGGCGCTGGGCGTCGCCCTGCCAGAACTCCACCTCGTGCGCCCACAGCGTGTAGACCGCGTGCCCGGGCGCCACCGCGTCCGGGTACGTCTCCAGCCGGCGACGGGCGACCGCCACCGCCTCGTCGTACTCGGCGAGCGAGCCCAGCGGCTCGCTCTGCCGCCCGACCAGCGCCCCGACCCGGGCGGCCGGCGTACGGGTGGCGAACTCGGCGGCGGCGACCAGGTCGAGGGCCCGCTCGACGGAGCCGCGCACCCGTACCTGACGGCCCAGCTGCGGCCAGTAGACGGTCAGGGCGGCGGCCGGGTGGTCGGCGAGCTGACGGCCCTTGGGGCTGTCGGCGGCCGCGGAGAAGTTCCAGCCGGTGCCGGCCGCGTCGACGTCGCGCAGCACCAGCACCCGGGCGTCCGGCATGCCGTCCGCGTCGACGGTGGAGAGGGTGAACGCCTGCGGGTCGAGCACCCCGGCGTCCAGCGCGGTGGCAAGCCAGTCCACGAACAGCGGGCCGGGTTCGGCGGGGACGTCCTCGTGATCGAAGGACGGCAGCGGGCGGGCCATCGGCGGGCGGCCGAGCAGCAGCTCGGGGACGGACCTGGGCTCGGGCCGGCGCTCGTGGAACGGCTCGGCGACCGGCTCCGGGCGTACCGCTGCCGCCGGCTCGGGTGCCGTCCCGGCCTCGTCGGGGCCGGACCGGCCCTCCTCCTCCGCCGCCATCGCGCGCCCTCCTTCCGATTGCCGCGGTCGCCACCCCCGGCCGGACCGGCCCTTCAGGGGCCCGGACACGTGGTGCGCTGTCGGAGCGCAACCGTACCGCCGTGGACCGACGGTCCCGGGCGCGGGCCCTCGGTGGACCGATCGGGGCCGGTCAGCGGGGGAAGGGGAGCGGGAGTCGGGAACGCGGGCGGGCCCGGCGGGGGCGGCGGCGGGGGACGGCAGGGGACGGCGGGGGGCGGCGGTCGGCCCCGGACGCACTCGTGGGCGGTGCCGATGGCGGCACCGCCCACGAGGCCGGTTTCGCGGTGACCCTTTCCGCTGACCGGTCCATGCGCTGTTCCCTCGGTGATGCGCGATTCCCTCCGGTCGTTCCGGCTGTCCCGGCTGCCCCGGTTCGCTCTCCCCGGTCGGTGGTTCCCGACCCGGTGGTTCCTGGTCCGATGGTTCCCGGTCCGATGACTCCCGGTCCGATGACTCCCGGTCCGGTCCGTGGCCGACTCCGAGTCCGGGCGCGGTTGCTCAGCTCACCCGCGTCCGCCCGCCTCCGGCGCCCCCGCCTTCGGTGGTACTCGGCTCGGCCGTACGGTCGGCCGTACGGTCAGGGGAAGATCGGGGCGAAGATGACGTTGACGTTCTTGTTGCCCTGACCGGCCAGGATGGTGCCGGCGTTGTCCTTCACCGCGAGGGTGTTGTTCTGGTTCGAGGCACCGGAGCCGGTGGCGGTCTGCTGGGTGGAGACGTAGTTGCCGTCGACCCCGCCGAACACGTTGCCGGTGCCGACGTTGGACACCACGCCGGCGTTGGAGCCGGCCGCGGCGCCCGCGCCGTTGTCGGCGGCGGCGGCGCCGGCACCGGCCAGCAGCAGGCCGGCCGCGAGCGGGCCGACGAGCAGGAGTCCGGCCACCCGGCGGGTGTGGATGCGAGCCATGAAAGCCTCCAGAAATATGTTCATCGTGCAATGGTCGAACATGACGTGCGGGATTCGTCGGCCAGACGAATACCTACGGCTGCGACGCCGGGAGACAGACTTCCGCAACAAATCGACAAAGCACTAGCCGGGCCCGCAGATTTCGCCCGTTCGCGTGATATCCACCGAGGGCGTGAATAACGGCTCAAAAATCGGAAAGAGCGCCGATCTACCATCAGTGAGCTGGGATTTCACCCGAACGGCGGCCGGTTCGCGGGCGATGCGAAACGGCGCTTCGCCGCCGTACGCACCACTGGGCGCACCACCCCGGCGCGGACGGATCCACAACGCGCCCCTGAAAGGTTCGACCACCCTTCCGTGTCGACTTTTCAGCCATTAACAGACCATCTGAACGTCATACCGGAATGTCGGGCAGTCGCGTGCCGTCGGGGCCGGCGAACCCGTCGAGCACGCCGGAGAAAATCAGACCATCTTGCCCGGGTTGAGGATCCCCAACGGGTCGAAGACCGCCTTCACCTGCCGCTGGAGGTCCAGCGCCACCGGCCCCAGCTCACGGGCCAGCCACTCCCGCTTGAGCAGCCCCACCCCGTGCTCCCCCGTGATGGTGCCGCCCAGCTCCAGCCCGAGCGCCATGATCTCGTCGAAGGAACGCTGGGCGCGCGCGGTCTGCTCCTCGTCCGCGGCGTCGAAGATCACGATCGGGTGCGTGTTGCCGTCCCCCGCGTGACTGACCACCCCGATGGTCAGCCCCTGCCGCTCGGCGATCGCCGCGACGCCGTTCAGCATCTCGGCCAGCCGGGACCGCGGCACCGCCACGTCGTCGATCATCGTGGTGCCCAGCCGGTCCAGCGCGGGCAGCGCCAGCCGCCGGGCGGCCAGCAACAGGTCGGACTCCGCCTGGTCCTCGGCCGGCACCACCTCCGTCGCCCCGGCCGCCCGGCACAGCCGCGCGACCCGCTCCAGCTCGCCGACCCGGTCCGGCCCGTCGAACGCCACCAGCAGCAGCGCCTGGGTCGACTCCGGCAGACCCATCTGCCCCAGCTCGTTGACGGCCCGGACGGAGACCGCGTCCATCAGCTCCATCAGCGACGGGGTCAGACCGCGCGCCATCACCTCGCAGACCGCCGCACCGGCCGCGTCCGCGCTCGGGAACTCCGCCGCCAGCGCCAGCTGCGGGGCCGGCGCGGGCCGCAGCGCCAGCACGGCCCGGACCACCACGCCGAGCGTCCCCTCCGAACCGACGAACAGCCGGGTCAGGTCGTACCCGGCCACGCCCTTGGCGGTCCGGCGGCCGGTGGACAGCAGCCGCCCGTCCGCCAGCACCACGTCCAGGCCGAGCACGTACTCACTGGTGACGCCGTACTTCACGCAGCACAGCCCGCCCGCACCGGTGCCGATGTTGCCGCCGATCGTGCAGGACTCCCAGCTGGACGGATCCGGCGGGTACGACAGGCCGAACTCCTCGACCGCGCGCGAGAGTTCGGCGTTGACCACACCGGGCTCGACGACCGCGATCCGGTTCACCGGGTCGATCTCCAGGATCCGGTCCAGCTTCACCAGCGACAGCACGACGCAGCCGTCCACCGCGTTCGCCGCGCCCGACAGGCCGGTCCGGGCGCCCTGCGGCACCACCGGCACCCGCAGCGCGGTCGCGGTGCGCATCACGTGCCGCACCTGCTCGACCGTCTCCGGGAACACCACCGCCGCGGGCACGCCGGCCGCGCAGAACCCGGCCATGTCATGGCGGTACGCGGCGGTCACATCGGGGTCCACCACCACGGCCCCCGCCGGGAGGCCCCGGGCCAGTCGGTCCGTCAGATCACTCATCGCCGCCTCCACTCACCGTCCGGCCGCCTCCACCTCCGCACTCTGCCCGCGTGCCGGTAGCGGGGCAAGTGGGCCCGGCCGGACGCCGGAAGGCCGGTCGCCCGGCCCGGCCTCCCAGGGGACCCGCCGTCGCCCGGAGAACCCGGCGCCCAGGGAACCCGCCCCGAGGGAACCCGGGGAGCCCGCCACCGGTCAGGCCCGGCGCAGGGTGCGGGCGGCCAGGGCGGCGAGGCCCGCGACAGCCGTGGCCAGGGCGCAGAGGAAGGTGGGCACGGCGGCACCCGCCGCATCGGCGAGCAGGCCCAGCAGCCCGGTCGAGAGCACCAGGGCCACGCTCTGCACGAGCGTCAACAGCGCCTGCACGCGCGCGAGATGGGACGACGGCGCGCCGGTCAGCACCAGTGGGCCCAGGTGGCAGGCGAAGAGCCCCGAACCGGCGCCCGCCACCACGCTGCCGGCCACCGCCACCGCCACTCCCCCGGCCGACGCCAGCAGCGCGGTCCCCGCCGACGCCGCGCACAGCCCGGCCGCCGCCCCGACCCCGGCCCGGCGCAGCCCGCCCCGCCAGGCCACCAGCCCGGCCACCGCGAGCACCCCGGCCGCCTGCCCGCCGGTCACCAGCCCGGCGGTGTCCGCCGTCCAGCCGTGCTCCCGGACGAGCAGCGGACCGAGCAGCGACACCACCGGCAGCAGCGCCCCGGCGGCGGCCCCGGTGAGCAGCAGCGCGGCCCGCAGCAGCGGGTCCCCCAGCGCGAGCCGGACGCCGGAGGCCGCCTCGCGCAGCAGGCCGGCCCTCGCGGCCGGGGACGGCCCGACCTCCCGCGGCCGCACCCGCAGCAGGACCAGCAGGACGACCCCGAAGCTCGCCGCGTCCGCCACCGCCGCACCGGGCAGCCCGCCGGCGGCGACCAGCGCGCCGCCCAACGGCGCCCCGAGCAGCACGGCGGTCTGCCCGCCGGCCTGCCGCAGCGCCAGCGCCCGGGGCAGCCGGTCGGCGGGGACCAGCCGGCTCGGCATCGACCCGCTCGCCGGGAGGTGGAAGGCGTCGACCGTCCCGATCACCGCTGCCGCCGCGACCAGCAGCCACAGCGGAGTGCCCCGGACGCCCGCCACCAGCGCCAGGGCGACGGTCGCGACCAGCATCACCGCTGCCGCGGCGAGCATCACCCGGCGGGCGCCGAACCGGTCCGCGACCGCGCCGCCCAGCAGGACCAGCGCCGTGCGCGGCACGGTGACCGCCGTCAGGACCAGCCCGGCCGCCCCGCCGCCGTGCGCGGAGGCCGCCCAGCCGAGGGCGACGTACAGCGCGGCGTCCCCCAGCAGCCCGGCCTGGGTGCCGGCCAGCCAGAACAGGTACGGCCCGGGGAGCGCGGCACGCGGCGGCGCGGGAACGGCGGTGGTGGGAACGGCGGTGCTCATGCCGGTTGAAGCTAGGGCCCGTATTTGGTTGTGATCAATTTGCGTGATTCGCCTGCGTGGGCAGGCCCTGATCCGGTAGACCATGTTGCGTGACGCGAGCGCAACT
>NZ_JBHTRF010000138.1:0-9002 GCF_042796115.1 Kitasatospora sp. NPDC056446
GATCTGCATCCAGATTGCCCCGCCGGCGGACTTGCCGGCCTTCGCCCACTCGATGAAGGGCTCCAGCGGTGCGGTCTCGTCCAGGGCGCCGGGGCGGCTGGGGCGGGCGCGGGCGCAGCCGGGGGCGCCGGAGGCGGTGCGGGTGCGGGCGGCGCGGGCGAGGAGGGCGGCGGGCTGGGAGCCGGTGTCGGGCTCGGCGACGGCGGGGTCGCCGACGGCGTGGGGGTCGGCGACGGGGTGGGCGTCGGCGACGGGGTGGGCGTCGCGGTGGGCGTCGGCGTCGGCGTGGGGGTCCGCGAGGGCGTCGGGGTGGGTGTGGGGGTCGGCGTACGGGTGGGCGTCGGGGTCGGAGTCCGCGAAGGCGTCGGCGTAGGCGTCGGGGTCGGTGTGGGGGTGGGCGTGCGGCTGGGGGTCGGGGTGGGCGTCGGACTCGGGCAGGGGCGCGGGTGGTGATGGTGGTGGTGCCCGTCGTGCCCGTCGTGATCGCCGTGCCCGTCGTGCCCGTCGTGCCCGTCGTGCTCATCGGACCCGTCGTGATCGCCGTACCCGCCGTACGCGTCCTCCGGCCGGAGCCCGAGCGAGGGCGGCGGCGTCACCGGGAACGGGGTGGCCCTGGGCGTGTGGCACGGGTGGTGCCCGGGCGGGGGCCGGTGGCCGTGGTGGGCCGCGCCGGCGCTCGGGGCGACGCTGACCCCGACCTGGACGTCGACGTCCACCCCGACGTCCACACTGCCGCCCGGCCCCACCGAGACCGAGACGTCCGTCCCGGTGCAGACGCAGGTGTCCACGGCCGGGCCGTGTTGGTGCCCCCCGGTGTGCGGGGCCCCGGACGCGGTCGCGCCGGTGACCAGCGCGCACATCGCGACCACCCCGACCACCGCGCCGGCCAGCCGTACCCGTCGCCCGGAAGCCTCGGCCCCACCGCCGGCCGGCGATATCCGTCGGAACTGCCGACGCTGGGACATGGGCTCCACGCACCTCTCGGGTCATCCGGGGAGAACGGACGGGCTCGGGTCGACCGACCGCCCGGAACGGCGGAAGGGTCGAATACGGTCGGATCCCGATCAAGAATCGATCGGGTACATCCAAAAGTGATCAGACGTGACCAGGCGGACGGCCCGCCTCCGGGGGCGAGCCGTCCGTCATCAGGTCAAACGATCTTCGAGCCGGCCGGTTACGGCCCGCACTCGCCGTTCCGCACTCAGTGGCGGCGGTGCGCGATCTCCACGTTCTCCAGGACACCGACCGCGTCCGGCACCAGGATGGCCGCCGAGTAGTAGGCGCTGACCAGGTACGAGATGATCGCCTTGTCGTCGATCCCCATGAAGCGGACGGAGAGCGACGGCTGGTACTCGTCCGGGAGGCCGGTCTGGTGCAGGCCGATCACGCCCTGGTTGTCCTCACCGGTACGGATCACGAGGATCGAGCTCGTGTTCTCCTTGGTGATCGGGATCTTGTTGCACGGCAGGATCGGCACCCCGCGCCAGGCCGGCACCTGCTGCCCGCCGAGGTCGACGTGGGTGGGGTACAGGCCCCGCGCGTTGAACTCGCGGCCGATCGCGGCGATGGTCCGCGGGTGGGCGAGCAGGTAGTCGGGGTCACGGCGGCGGTTGAGCAGCTCGTCCAGGTCGTCCGGGGTGGGCGGGCCGGAGTGGGTCTGGATCCGCTGGTCGAAGTCGGCGTTGTTGAGCAGGCCGAACTCCGGGTTGTTGACCAGCTCGTGCTCCTGGCGCTCGCGCAGGGCCTCGATGGTCAGCCGGAGCTGGTGCTCGATCTGGTTCATCGGCTCGTTGTACAGGTCCGCGACGCGGGTGTGGACCTTGAGGATCGTCTGCGCGACGCTCAGCTCGTACTCGCGCGGCTTGAGCTCGTAGTCCACGAAGGCGCCGGGGAGTTCGTACTCCCCGTGGTGGCCGGCCGACATCGCGATCTCGGCCTCGCCGCGCTCGTTCTGGGCCTGCAGCGGCAGGGCCAGGAACGCCTGGAGGTGCTCCTGGAGGCTCGGCGCGTTGTCCCGGATGGCGGCGAAGTCCGCCCGGGTCAGGGTGAGGGCGACACCGGCGGTGGCGGTCTTGGCGGTGAACTCCCAGACGGCGTCCGGGTTCAGCAGCGCGTCGTCGCCGAAGCGGTCGCCGTCGCCGGCCACCCCGACCACGGTGTCGTCGCCGTACTTGCCGGTGCCGATCTGGTTGATCTTGCCGTGCGCGATCAGGAAGATCCGGTCGGCGACCTCACCCTGGGTGGTGAGCACCTCGCCGGGGCCGAAGTTCCGCTGCTGGCAGCGGTCGGCCAGGGCGGTCAGCACCTCGTCGTCCTCGTAGCCGCGCAGCAGGGCCAGCTCGCCCAGCTCCGCCGGGATCACCCGGACCTGGGAGCCGGTCTTGATGAACTCCACCACGCCGTTGCCGACCGCGTAGGTGAGCCGTCGGTTGACCCGGTAGGCGCCACCGGCGGCCTGCACCCAGGGGAGCACCTTGAGCAGCCAGCGGGAGGTGATCTCCTGCATCTGCGGTGCGGACTTGGTCGTGGTGGCAAGGTTGCGGGCTGCAGCCGTCGCAAGGCTCTGCTGCTTGGCCTGCTCTGTCTCCGGGCTCGTGTCCACGGGCATCGGCAGGGACTCCATTCCTGTGGTCGGGTCACGCGGCAAGGGCCGGACCGCCCTGGGCGCATGCCGTGACGGATCATCAGATCCGCAGACTGGTGGGGGCGTTGGCGAGATGATCGGGAGAGCGGCCGCCATGTCGCGGCGACCCATCCGGAACCCTAGATCACCAGGACCCGGCCAAGCCCGTGCAGACGCCCAGTACCCCCCGATAGGGTGAATCTTGCGCGGTCCGCCCCCATGCCCTTGAAGACTCGGGGAACATCCGTTCGCAACTCCGACCCCCGTGCTGCCAAAGGCTTCCCGCCCCGGCCACGGTCCCGTCGGGCTGCCCGGAGGCTCCCGCCGGGCGTCAACACGGCACACCGGTGGGACGGTTCGGGGAGTGGCGGTTCGGTGGCCGCCACCACGGCCGGGCGGCGGGGTGCCGGGGCGCCCGAAGCCGGGTACCGAGAGCCGGGGTACCGGGAGCCGGAGGTGTCACGGCTCCCCGGGCGGATCCCGGCGGATCCACGGCGCGGCGCGGACGGCCCGTCAGGTGCCGGTACGGGGGTGGCCGGCACCTGACGGGGGAACGGGGGGTGCGCGATGGGGACGCGCGCCGGGGAGGTCGCGGGCGGGAGGTCCGGGCGGGAGGCTGCGGGCGGGCGCCGGATCAGGCGCAGGCGACCCGGGTGCCGGGAACGCCGATGATGCCCGAGTTGTTGGCCTCGCCGGCCTTGTACTCGTAGTACAGGTAGGAGTAGAAGTCGATCCGGGTGGCGTCACCGCAGACCGAGTCCGGGGCGACGGTGTACGTCACGGTGAAGGTGCTGCTGGCGCCGGGGGCGAGTGGCACGTTGTACCGGGCGATGCCGCCGTGGACGTTGTCGCTGCAGCCGTTGGTCTGGCTGCCGCAGGCCGTCGCGGTGAACTTGAGACCTGTCTCCAGGCCGGTCGCGTACGTCTCCTGGACGCTCTGGTAGACGAACTGGATCGGCGTGTCGTACGGGTTGGTGAGTGTCAGGGTGAGCGTGAACTCACCGCCCCTGACAGTCGTCGCCTTGTCGGAGACGGCCGTGAGCGGCAGCGGGGTGTCGGCCCGGGCGGGAGTGGCGGAGAGGAGCAGGCCGACTGCGAGGGCCGGGCACGCGGCGAGCGCGGCGCGGACCGGATGTGTTCTGCGCATGTCCAAGGAGCGTAGGCGGCGGTCCCGCCCGGGTTGCGCTCCTCGGCCCGCTTCCGTACCGACGCAGGAGCGGCGAGCGGACACCGGGTACCGGTCGGCCCCGTTTCGGCCCCGCCGGGGTGCCGGGGGGCCTATGCTTCGCCGTCCGCCCGGCCCCGGGCCTCCCGTGCTCCGCCGTGCACCCGGCCCCGGACCGCCGCCGCGGGCTCAGGCCGACGGCGGCAGGATGTCGCAGAGCGCCGCGAGGGCGGCCGGGTAGGCATGGTCGGGCGGGGTGGCGTAGCCGACCACCAGGCCGTCCGCGGCGGGCATGGCCTCCGGGCCGATCGCCGGGTGCCGGTAGTCGGCGAGGCCCTCGACGGCCAGGCCCCGGTAGGCGGCGGCCTTGAGCACCGAGCGCTCGGTGCCCGGCTCCAGCCGCAGCACCGCGTGCAGGCCGGCCGCGATGCCGGACACCTCGATGTGCGGGGCGTCCGCCGCGAGCGCGGCCACCAGCTGGTCGCGGCGGTCCCGGTAGCGCCGGCGCATCCGGCGCAGGTGCCGGTCGTAGCCGCCGGAGTCGATGAACTCGGCGAGGGTCAGCTGGTCCAGGGCACTGGCCCAGCCCTCGCGTTCGCCCTTGGCGGCGAGCACCCGGTCGACCAGGTGGTCCGGCAGCACCATCCAGCCGAGGCGCAGCGCGGGGCTGAGGCTCTTGCTGGTGCTGCCGAGGTAGACCACCCGTTCGGGGTCGAGCCCCTGGAGGGCGCCGACCGGCTGGCGGTCGTAGCGGAACTCGCCGTCGTAGTCGTCCTCCAGGACGAGCCCGCCCCGGCCGCGCGCCCAGTCGACCACGGCGGCGCGGCGGCCAGGGTCGAGCGGGCCGCCGGTCGGGAACTGGTGGGCGGGGGTGAGCAGGACCGTGCGGAGGTCCTCGTGGTGGGCCAACTCGGCGACCCGGGCGCCGTGTTCGTCGATCGCCAGCGGGCGGGCGGTGACCCCGGCGGCGGCCAGCAGGCCGCGGTGGAAGCCCAGTCCGTACGCCTCGACGGCGAGTGGCCCCTGCTCGGCGGGCGGCAGGGCGGGCCGGGCGCCGTCGAAGAGCAGCCGCAGCGCGTGGGCGAAGCCGGAGCAGACCACGATCCGGTCCGGGTCGGTGCGCACGCCGCGGGCGCGGGCCAGGTAGTCGGCGAGCACGGTGCGCAGTTCCCGGCGGCCCTGCGGGTCGCCCGGTCCGAAGGCCTCGTTGGGCGCGGCGGTGAGGGCCCGGCGGGCGGCGGCCAGCCAGGCGGTGCGGGGGAAGGAGGCGGCGTCGGGCCGGCCCTGGCGCAGGTCGTGCCGGGGGCCGGGCCGGAGCGAGGGCCGACGGGCCCGGGTGGCCGGGACGGGCTCGGCGCGTTCGGCGACGGTGGTGCCGGAGCCCTGGCGCGCGGTGAGCCAGCCTTCGGCGACGAGTTCGGTGTAGGCCTCGGCGGCGGTGTTGCGGGCCAGGCCGAGGTCGGCGGCGAGCGCGCGGTACGGCGGCAGCCGGGTGCCGGGCGCCAGTCTGCCGCTGCGGATCGCCTCGCGCAGGGCCGCCATCAGCGCGGCGCGGCGGCCACCCGTGGCCGGGAGGTCGAGGTGCAGGTCGTTGCCGGTCGGGTGGGCGGGCTCGGAGGGGTGCGTGCCCCGCGTGTCCGTCATGTTCACGCACCCTACCGGCCGCCCCGGCGCCGCCCGGCGGGCGGTCCGGCCCCGCCCTTCCCCCTTCTCCGGTCTTCCGGCGGGGAGGGCGGTCACCCCCCTCCCACCGGGCGACGGCTCAGGGGGCGACGGCCCAGGGGCGACGACTCAGGGGACGACGGTCACCGGCCAGCGGCCCGCCTTCACCAGCCGGACCGCCACCGAGCCGATCACCTTGTGCCCGGCCTGCTCCGAGACGCCGACCACCACGGCGTCGGCGCGCAGCTCGTCGGCGAGCTTGGCCAGGCCGCCGTACGGGTCGCCGCGCATGGTCAGGAAGCGCCACTCCACCTTCCACACCTCGCGCACCCGCTCCTCGGCCTCCCGCAGGGCGGCCAGCAGCTCGTCGGCGATCTCCTGGGTGGTCTCCTCCACCGCGGCCCCGGCGAGGGCCGTCGCCGCGCCGAGGATCGGCTGGACGTACGCCACCGCGAGGACGGCGCCCTGCCGGCGGGCGAGCCCGGCGGCGTAGGCGGTGGCGCGCCAGGAGGAGTCGGAGCCGTCCAGCCCGGCCAGGATCACCGAGGGCCCGTCGGTCCCCAGCTCGAAGCCCCGGGGCACGACCGCGACCTCGTGCTCCTCCGCACCCTGCCCTTCGCCGCCGTGCCCTCCGAGCCCGAGCCCTTCGAGGCCGTGCCCTTCGGCGCCTGGTGTTCCCGCGTCCGCGGAGTCCGCCGTGTCCGCCGCATCGCTGTCGTTGCTCATGCGCCCGAGGCTATGCCTGCCACCGTGCGTGGGTGCGGGGGGCACTCCGGGTGAGCCCTGTGGTGCGGGCCACCCCGGGCGGCGGCAGCGGCGGCGGTTTCGGCACCGGGGGCTGGTCGGCCGTCACGCGCTGTCGACGGTGTGCGCGGCCTCACACGGTCTTCGGTGTGGCCCGGACCACTTCACCCGAGGGTTTGATCTTGGAAATAGGTGCAAAACAGGCGAAATGGCCACAATTCCTTGATCCTTACGCCCGGTAACAGCCCCCTGACGTGGCTAAACCTCAAAATCCTTGAAACTGCCACGACCACCCCCGTAACTTCGAACCCGTTGCACCGAGCAATCCGCTCCGGCCGGGCCTCACCGCCCCCGAGCAGGAACGGTGCAGGACCACGTGAGCGACGTGTCCCCGAAACCGACGGCCTTCCGAGGGCCTGGTTCCGCGTGCTCACTACGCCCTCCGAAAGGAAATTCATGACCTTCCGTAACGAGACTGCCGCTGCCACCACCACGGCCACCCCGAAGCGCAACCGCGTCCGGATGGCTCTGATGGCCGGGGCGCTCACCGCCCTCCCGGTGGCCGGCCTCGTCACGGCCACCAGCGCCTCGGCCGCGCCGGCCACGGTCTGGGACAAGGTCGCCTCCTGCGAGGCCACCGGCAACTGGGCCATCAACTCCGGCAACGGCTTCTACGGCGGCCTGCAGTTCACCTCCAGCACCTGGGCGGCCTTCGGCGGCACCTCCTTCGCCCCGCGCGCCGACCTGGCCACCAAGGACCAGCAGATCTCCATCGGCGAGAAGGTCCTCGCCTCCCAGGGCCCCGGCGCCTGGCCGATCTGCTCCGTCAAGGCCGGTCTGAGCAAGTAAGACCCCCCGCCAAGCCGCCGCACCCCCACCGGGGTGCGGCGGCTTCGTCGTGCCCGGTCGGCTGCGGTGCACCCCCGGCTTCGACGCGCCCCTCGCCTTCGGCGGACGCCCCCGGCCTCCTCGCCCCCTCAGACGGACTGCCCCACCGGCCGGGGCGGGAGCGGCAGCGGCACGGCGGGCAGACCGTCGATGCTGGTGGCGACCAGCGGCTTGCGTTCGCAGTAGGCGCCGAACTCCTCCTCGTCCTTGCGGTCGAAGTACTGCGCGTGCAGGTCGCGGTCGGACCGGTAGTCCATGAACGGCACCGCGTACCCGCAGGAGTCACTGACCCGCTCCGCCCTGACCAGCACGATCGCCCGCAGGCCCGAGCCGTCGGCGGCGGGGTCGAAGTGGCCGAGCAGTCCGGCGAAGCGCGGGTCGTCGCGGAACACGGCCTCGCCCACGCCGTGCACCCGGACCACCGTCGGCGGCCCCTCGAACGCGCACCACATCATGGTGATCCGCCCGTTCTCCCGCAGATGGGCGACCGTCTCGGCCTGCGAGCCGCCGAAGTCCAGGTAGGCCAGGGTGAGTTCGTCGATCACCGCGAGGGTCCCCGAGCGGCCCTTCGGCGAGAGGTTGACGTGCCCGTCGGCGGCCAGCGGGGCGGTCGCGACGAAGTAGACGGGCTGGCTCTCGATGAACCGGCGCAGTCGGCCGTCGATGCATTCGTACTGCTTTCCCATACCGGCGATTGTGCCCCCGTCTCAGTCCGCAGGAAAGGAAGATCCGCTCCCTGAGACGGTCCGGTTCCCGCCTGGCGCGCCTAGAATTGCCCCCGCGCTTGCCAGTCGGCAGTCCGAGCAAGGGAGTCGAGATGGACGGCCGCACCCTCGCACCCACCGCCCCCGGCATGGTCCTCGGCACGCCCGCACCGCCGCTGCGCCGGTACGTCCTCGGCTACCGCGGCTACCGGCTCGCCCTGCGGGAGCCCCGGCGGCGCCTGGAGGTGCCGACGGACATGGTCACCGTGGCGCTCGCCTTCGAGGGCACGATGCGCCTCACCGATGCCGTCTCCCCCGCGCCCGCCACCGCCTTCGGCTCGGTCGCGGCCGGGCTGCGCCGCACCGCCACGATCGCCGAACACGCGGGCGTCCTGCACGGGTTGGCCGTCTCGCTCACCCCGCAGGGGGCCTTCCGGGCGTTCGGACCGCTGGCCGGCGACCTCGGCGGGCAGTGGGCCGAGGCCGGGGACGTCCTGGGCCCACGGCTGCGGGCGCTCACCGACCGGCTGGCCCACGCCCCCGGCTGGCCCGCCCGCTTCGCCATGCTGGACGGGTACTTCGGCGCGCTCTTCGCGTACGGCCCGGACTGGGAGCCGTCCGTCCGCTGGGCCTGGCACCACCTGCGGCGCACGCACGGGCAGGTGCCGGTCCGCACCCTCGTCGAGGGCACCGGGTGGAGCCGGCGCCGGCTGGAACTGCGCTTCCGCGAGCAGCTCGGCGTGGCCCCCAAACAGGCCGCCGGGATCCTCCGGCTCCAGCACACCCTCGGTGTCCTCGCCCTGCGGGAGGACCGCCCGACCGGCGCCGACCTGGCCGCCCTGTGCGGCTACTACGACCAGTCCCACCTCGACCGGAGCTTCCGGGGCATGGTCGGCTGCTCACCCCGCGAGTTCCTCGCCTCGCGCGGCACGGCCGCCCCGCTGCGCGAGCCCGCCGACCGCGCGGCCGGCCGGGTGACCAGCGCCGTCCTCGACGCCGGCCGCGCCTGACGGACGGCCGGGCCGAAACGGCGCCGCCGTGCCGCCCGGAGACCGGGCGGCACGGCGGTTTCCACGGTCACGGCCGGGTACGGCCGTCACGGCCGTCCGGGCCGGCTAGGTCCAATGCCAGTGACTTTGGCGGTCTGTGCTCGTTGGTTGTGGTGTGGCGAGGGTGGGGCAGGTCAAGTCGCCTGCGGATGAGCGGTTGTCGGACC
>NZ_JBHTRF010000139.1:0-8973 GCF_042796115.1 Kitasatospora sp. NPDC056446
GCCTTCGGCGGCCTGTAGCCGACGGCCCGCGGTTGCTCCAGCGGGCCGACGAGGGCCGTACCGGCGGGCCAGGGTGCAGTCCGGCTTCGCGCAGCGCGGCCCCCGGTCCTACTTGCCCGCTGCCTTCCGGTGGCGCTCGATCCGGGCGAGCGTCTCCAGCCGCTCGGGCTCACCGTAGTTGGCGGGCACGGGTTCCCAGATGATGTTCGAGCCGTCGTAGATCAGGCCGATCAGGTTCTCCACCTCGTCAGTTTTGTAGAACTGCTCGGTACGCCCGCCGAAGGCGACCCACCACAGCGCGGTGCTGCTGGGCTGCCCGGGCCGGTAGAGGAACTCGCCGCGCCAGCTGAGCACTCCCGCCTGGGCCAGGTGGTTGAGGGCGTCGAAGATGTGATGCTGGCGGCCGTTCTTGTAGGTGACCATCGGCTCTCAGCGGCCATCCGGCACCCGGCGCTTCGCGGCCTTCGCCTCCAAGACTTCTACGTGGTCCCCAGCTTCGTCCACCGACAGCCCGGTGGGAACCGGGGTCGTCGCGGCGGGCAGACCGGTTTCCCCTGCGACGTACATGGCCATAGTGTCCCGGACGAGCTGCACTGGCCCGGTACCGAAGACCGAGGTGTGCTGCTCGGTCGTGAAGTCGCCGGGCGCGAGGGTGTTGGTGGCATAGGGGTCGATCGTGACGCCGGACCGCGGAGTGAAGAAGGTGTAGGGCCTGCGGTACTTCCCGATGGTCACGCCGACCACCTCCTTGGCGCCGGCCGCAGTGAACAGGTTCCTGGCCCAGTCCAGGCTCATGCCCTGGGTGGTGAAGTCGTCGAAGACGATGACCGTTTTGCCCTTCAGGTTCCTCCGGTGGTCCGGGTTGAGGTGCACGGTGTTCGCCTGGGTGGCGATCGTGACCTCGCTGTGCCGTCCGCCAGCGCGGGCCCTGCTCGTGTCGATCGCCTGGGTCGCCCGTACGATCAGGTCGTCCTTGTAGTACCCGCCCGCCATGACCCTGGCAACCTTCAGGAACTCCGCGAGCTGGTCGTTGACCTTGCCCGGGCTGCTGCTGGGATAGACGCAGAACCACGCGCGGCTGGGCAGGCAGTCGTCCAGGTAGGCCGAGCAGAGCAGATGCGTCATCAGGACGTCCCGGGCGCTACGGTCTCCGACCTCGACCTGCTGGTCGTAGGTGAAGATGGTCTTCAAGTCGAACCGGGCAGGCAGGGTCCCGGGGAAAGTCTCGTCTGGCTGAAACAACGAGCGCACGCGGAACCGGCGCGCTGGGTCGTCCAGAGTGAAGAGCCACTCCGGCTCATGGAGAAGGTGCCGGTCGAGCAGCCAGTACAGGTGCACCGGATCGTCCGCGGCCAGGGACACGATGGGCTTGCCCAGGGCGCTCGCCCAGCGGGCGTGGATATGGAGCACCTTGCCGTTGATGCCGGTCATCCAGTCCCACTCGGAGGTTCCGACGATCACCATCTCGGCCTTGCGGCGGCCAAGGCGATCGACCACCTCGTCCAGCCAGAGTCCGCTGCCACGGTTCTTGTGCCCGGGGATGTCGTCCTGGCAGAGGTGCAGCACCGGCTGCGGGAGGCCGGCCGCGGCGCAGTACGCAGCGGCGTCGATGCGCCCGGTCGTCAGCAGGACCCAGACCACCCCCTGCTGGTCAAGGGCGTGGAGCACCTGAGCCACGTCAGGGTGGGGTTTCCACGTCCCGTTCTCGAACACGGCCTTGTAGTCGAAGACCACGGCCCGCACCCGGTTTCCAGCCATCGCACCCGCCCACCCCGCCCCGCTGCGGCAGAGCGATAAGTCCGATCAGTACTCCCATGATCCCGTATGCCAAGCCCATCATGGGCGCTTCCGCGGCAAGAACCAGTTCTCGCCTATGCGGCCAGCCCGGTACCTGTGGTGGGTCAACTCAAGTCGAAGTCGTTGGGGTCGAAGTCGAAGTCATCAGGGCCGAAGCCGCCGTAGCCAGCGCCGCCGTTGAAGTAGTCGGCGAGGGCCTGGCCGACGATGTGCCGAACCTCGTCCTCGTCCTCGGCGAGGGCCAGGGCTGCGGCCTGGTCGCCCGTCAGGTTCAGGTGGATGTCGCGGGCCCGGACGGCGTCCGAGCCGCGGATCTCGAAGCTGACAGCGCGGCCGACCCGGGCCCCGATGCCTGAGACGGTGCCGCGCTGGGCCAGTTGCTTGGCCTTGCGCTCCCGGCCGCGCTCGGTGGTCTGCACGTCGACCGCCTCGTGCTGGAGCTGGTCGACGTGCTGCTGCTTGGTGGGGTGGCGGGTGCCGTCGATCCAGCGCAGCACGGTGCGCGGCGCGACGCCGTAGGCGGCGGCCATCGCCTTCGTGTTCCCCCCGTACTTGCGGTTCCGAACCTGGCCGACCTGCGTCGTGGACTGCACCGGCGCCTTCCGGGACGGGAACAGCCCCTCCCGTACCCGGCCGAACAACCCCTTGGCCATCAGTTCCCGCCTTCCTCAACGTCGTCAGTGCCGGTGCCGGCGGCCTCGCCGTCGGCAGCGGTCTGCTCTGGGCCGATCGCGGTGCCGTCGGTGGCGTAGTGGTGGACCAGCTTGGAGGGGTGCTCGCGGCGCTCCATCGTCTCGAGCACGGCCACCAGGGGGATGGAGGACTCGTGCTTGTGGCTGCCCGGGGCGATGCCCAGGCGCAGCGCGCCGGGGACGGGGGTGCCGTCGTCCTTGACCGGGAGGAGCTCCAGCGGTGAGGGGACGTCGGCGGCGTAGAGGTAGGAGTCGACGTTGACGGCGAAGGGGGCGCGGCCGGTGAGCTGGAGGGTCTTGCGGAGGCGGCGGTGGGCGGCGATGCGGGCGGCGGCGATGATGTGGAAGCGGATCTCGGGGCGGTAGGACCAGGAGGCGGCGATCTTCTCCAGCCACACCGGGTCGTCGAGGTGGCGGGCGGAGTCGGCCCATTTGCCGATGCCGCCCTTGTAGATGGACTTGTAGAGCCCGGCGAGGACCAGGGCGTCGGCGCGGACCGGGGCGCCTCCGGTGTCCTTGTGGACGGCGTAGGCGGCGAGGAACTCCTCGGGGCTCTGGCCGTCGGTCAGGCCGAGGTCGGCGTAGGCGCGCTTGTACCCGGCGCGGATGCGGCCGGTCCACTCCTTGAGCAGTGGCGCGGTGTGCGTGCTGAGGTACGCCTCGGTGATGGTGGCCGGGTCGAAGCCGTAGGTGGTGGCCATGTAGGCAACGGTCGGGGTGGCGTACCAGCCCGGGCCAGTGGGCGGGCGGCCGTGGAAGGTGGCCGGGTGCGGCAGCAGCTCGTCAACCGGGGTACCGGTGAAGTCCGCCCACCACAGGCCGGCGGTCTTGCCGCCGTCCCACGCCGGGTTCTTCACCAGCTCCAGCGGGCCGATGGGCAGGCGCAGGGAGTCGGTGACGGACAGGTAGGAGGCGCAGACGTCGACCGCGACCGCGAACCGGCGGCCCGTCTCACCGGTCGTGAGTTCGCGGGCCCACCACTTGTAGTCCTCCTCCTCGCACACCGCCGCACCCTTGCCCAGGAGCTCGCGGGTGAGCGGGTGGCGGGCCCCGGCCGCCGGCGGCACGCACAGGTCCCCGCTCGGGAGGGCGCCCTCGCGCAGGTGCGAGGACCACTCCCCCGTCACCTGGTCTTTCACCCACTCCACTCGCGGGCGTACCGCGTCCAGGAGCAGCATCGCGGTGGAGGCGGTGGTGGCTCCGGGGGCGGTGCCGAGGTCGGTGGTGAAGGCGCGGTAGCGGCGGGTCAGGGTGGACCCGTCCTTGGTGCCGTCGGGGGCGGTCGCGAGCGGGGTGGCGAGGGCGCTGGTGGCCTGCTGGCGGCTGTCGCCCTGGCCCAGCCACGGCGCGATGGTGACCCGGACCGAGGTCTTCGGGCCGCCGGCCGACCCGGTGCGGCGGAAGGCGTGGAAGGACGGGCCGATCTGGTCGGAGAGCTCCATGCCGACCGTGGCGGCGGCCTTCGCCAGCTTGGCCTGCAGTGCGATCAGGGCCTTCTCCGTGGCCGGGAACGTGGCGGGCAGGCCGAGCTGCTTGAGCGCGGCAGCGGTCAGACACAGCATTCCGTCGCCGCCCCGGCCGGCCGGGTGGGCGCGCTCGACGCGCAGCGGCAGCCCGGTACCCAGCCACGCGAACCAGTCGCCGAGCTTGGTCCCGGCCGGGGCCGGGGTCTGCGGGACGTCCAGCACCCAGGTGCCGTCCTCGGTGACGTCCAGCGCGACCGCCGGCCACCACCGCGCGGCAGCAGCCGGGGCGGCCGGACCGGCGGGACGCCGCGCAGCCGGGCGAGCGTGGGCACGGGAGGCCGCCGGGCGCGGCCTGGCCGACGGGGCCGTGGACGCGGTGGTCACGGGCCGCACCGGCGCCGAGGCGGCAGGAGCGGGAGCAGCCGGGGCGGCCGGGGCCGGGACGACGACGGGCACCGGGGCGGTCGGAGCCTGGTCCGCCGGAGCCGGGGCCGGCTGCTGGGTGACCGCTGCAGCAGCGGCCTCGGGCGCCGGGATGGCGGCGCGGCAGAAGCCTCCCAGGTGCATCGGGCGGCCCTGGGCCCGGTAGACGGAGGGCTGGCCGCACTGCACGCACGGCGCCGCCTCGCCCATCACCAGCGAGCCGTCCGGGTTCTGGTCGAGCAGCGGGACCACCAGGCCGTCGGCGGCCTCCTGGACGGCCGCCGGGGCGGCGAACGCCTGCGGCACGGCCGGGACCTCGGGGGCGGGCTGCTCGGGCGCGGGGAAGCGTTCCGCCAGACCTGCGAGGAGCCGCGCATAGGCCGGGGCGATGTCCGGGCCCGGAACGGCGCTGCCGTCCTCCCAGCCCCGCACCAGGGTCGAGTCCACCCGCAGAGCTGCGGCGATCTGCGCGGGCGTCAGCCCCGCCGCCAGGCGCAACCGCTGCCGCTCCGCAGGCGCCGGGAGGCCGGTGCGCACGCCCGAGAGCAGGGCGTCGACTGAGTCGAAGAGCTCGTCGGACATCAGGCGCTCCTCAGCGTCCGTTGGGTCGGGTCGGGTCGATCCGCGGGTCCCCGAAGAGCTTGTCGAAGACCTGCTCGGTGAGGCAGGCGATCGGACCCTGCTCGGGGCGCAGGGTGTAGCCGGCGGTGCGCCCGAGATCTGCCACCGCGATCGGCACCTGCGGCCGGTAGTAGAACTCGAGCTCCCGGCCGGCGAACCCGGTCGGCTCCACCACCGTCTGCGCGGGGTCGCACGGCAGGGTGAACGAGGGCAGGCCAGCCACGTCCTCCTCGGCGGCCAGGTGCAGCACGCCGTCGTCGGTGGTGCGGAACGCCACGGCCAGGTCCACGCCGCCGGCGCGGCGGTCGCGCGGCAGCCCGTGGCCCTCCAACACCCGGCCCAACTGCGAGGGCGCCATCGCAGCCGCCTGGCCCAGGGCGCGCCGGTTGGAGTAGCTGTCACTGGCGTCCGCACGAGACATGGCCAGCTCCTTGACCATGTTCAGGTGCTGAGTGACGCGGCTGATGCAGGCGACCAGGGCGGTCAGGTCGTCGAAGGCGGAGGCCTCCGGCGGCTCCACCAGCCGCTCGCCGCGCAGGGCCGCGAGCAGCGCCCGGGCGAGGTCGTCGTGCACCTCGACCTGCTCACCACCGATACTGATCCTCACGACACAACCACCAAACAGTAGGACATAACCAAATACTACACCCGTCCCTCTTGGAGCCACAAAAGGGAAAGGGCGCGCGGCACCCGATGCGCGCCCCTTGGTCCCCGTCATCCGCCTTGCCGAGAAGCCCGTCCCGTTCTGACGCAGGCGAACGCTTTATCAGCAGGGGTTGGTAGCCTCCGCCATGACTTTTCCGCTTGCCACCATCCTTGGCACCACTGCCGCGATCGGCAGCGCGATAGCCGCAGGACTCGCCCTGCTGTCGTCCCGTCGATCGAACGAGGCGTCGCGGGCCGCGAACCGCACCGCCGACTCGCTGGCCGCGATCGAGCACGACCGCTGGCACCGCAAACTCACCCCGCAGATCCGACTCGCCTTCGTGCCTGGCACGAGCACTCTTCAGATGAAACGGACTGGCCCCGTCGACCTGGACCGCCTGGACCAGGTCATCGTCACTGTGCAGAACGAGGCTGGCGTCAAACACACCGGACATTCCCATCTCGGCGGATCACCATCCGAGAAATGAGCTCGCGGCGGTCGTGTGGTCGCCGCCGCGCTTGAGGCCGGGCGTCAACGAGGCCGATTGTCGGCTCGGCCGGCTCTCGGAGACGTTCGCGCTGGAGGCCGGGTATCACCAGCCGCTTGCAATGGAGCCGAGCCCCGCGTCGCGTTGGAATACAGGATCCTGGGAACGGCACTGGGAGGGCAAGCCGCTCCGGCTCAAAATCGAGTGCAGGCGAGACGGCACAAACCGTGGTTCATCGCCGCCGAGGTGGCCGCCGTTGATCTCCAAGCGCCAGCCACCTGACGGCCAGACAAGTTCAGGCCTGAATCTCGGACCCACAGTTGCCGAACGTGGCACGTCACCGGCTTGGATTGGTTTGGATCAGGAGTCGCCAGGCGTACCGCCCGCGATGTCACTGAGCAGTTGGGGAAGGATGTCCTCCTCGTACACGGGGACGGAGCGCTTCACCATCGCGGACGCCAGGCCAGGGTCCCAGGGCGAGTCCGTGTCCTGCAGTCGCAGGAGGTCGGCGCCGTCGGTGCCGTCGGGGGCGGCCGCGAGGTAGTCGGCCGCGCCCATCCGCCACGGGATTGCGTCCGGGGCTGCCGCGAGGAGTGCGCGCACGTGTGCCAGACCTGGCGGATCGAAGTCGGCTCTGACGGCGATGCGCCAGCCGGCATCCGCGAGGAGCGCGATCGCCTCGCATTCCAGTTGTGACGGCGTACCGGCGGTGCAGATCACCCTGGGTGCTTCGGCAGTGGCCCCCGCCAGGGCATGGCGGTTCGCTGCGGCAGCCAGGACGGAGGGGTTCTCCGTCACAAACACCCACTCGCCGGTGGCCGGTGGAGGCTCCCACGTGATCGGGGCCAATTCTCTCGGCGGGATGGTGACGGTCGCCCCGGCCGGGATGTGCCAGCCCGCGGGGTGGACCCCGGTGACGATGAGCCCGCCGAGCAGGTCGTCGTAGTCCACTCCGAGGCGTGCCCAGCTCGACCGCGTGCCCGAGCCGGGTGATCCCGTGAGGGCGAGGACGAGCGCCGGCAGTGCTCCTGCGTCGAGTGCGTGCGGGTTTCCGGGCACCAGGAGGCGGCGGTCGATGCGTTGGCCGGGCAAGGGCAGGCGGGATGCCACCTGCAGTGCCTGGGCGAGGAGTTCGGCCGCGTCCTGCGTGTTGGCGAGCCGGGTGATCCAGCCGAGGCCGCGCAGCCGGCTGAAGAGGGTTGCAGGGCCGAGGAGTTCGCGGACGTGGCCGGGCAGGGTTGTCAGAGAACTATCGAGCTGGGCGCGGATTCGGTCTCTAGCCGCGTTCTTCTCGGCGTGGCCGCGGGCCTTTTCTGCCAGGCTCCGGTTGCAGGCGTGGGCTGCGACGGCACCTGGGGTGATCCGGGGCCCGCGGGCGGCGAGCGCTGTGGTGAGTTCCTCGAGGGTAATGCGGCGACGCTGGCCGGGCTCCAGCGGTCTTCCTCGGATGAGGCCGGCTGCGGCGGCACGCTGCGCCGGGTCGGCAGGGACGGTCACCGTCACGGCGGGCCCGGTGGTGAGGTGTTCGTCGCCGCGGCGGTCGGCTGTCGCGGCGAGGGCCTGCCACAGCCAGGTGAGTTCGGGCCGCAGCAACGGGGTGAGGTCGGCGTCCATGCATGCTCCGCTGCACAGCTGGCAGCTCATGCCGGTCCTCCCGCCTGGCCGTCGTCCTGTCCGGGGTCGCCGGGCAGGACCTGGTTCGTCCGGATCAGCATGGGGAAGGCGACGACGGTGCCGTCGCTGCCTGCTTCGAGGTCGTGGGCGTCGATTCCGTCCCATGCGCCGGGGGCGCCGTCCCACAGGTAGGAGGTGCACAGGATGTCCAGGTCGAGTTCGGCGAGGTAGCGGGCGAGGCCTTCGCGTCCGCGTTCGTCGACTTCGGCGGGCACTTCGTCGAGCGGGACCAGGCGCAGTCCGGTGGGTGTGTGGCGGTCGTAGTTGGCGGCGATGGCGGCGAGCATGGGGGCCAGGACGACGAGGCGCCGTTCGCCGCCGGACAGGCCGGTGCGTGAGCCCCATTGACCGGTGACAGGTGTGCCGTCGGGTCCGGGGCGCTCGACGAGGTAGCGGACGGTGACCCAGGTACGGATGTCGACGGCGGCGGCGAGGCGTTCTTCCATGGTGGAGCCGTCTGCGGCGGCCAGCAGCGCCTGGAGTGCTTGGCCGACCTGCTCTTTCTGTTCTTCGGTGCGGATCGCGTCGCCGACTTCGCACGACAGGTGGTAGACGGTGCGGGTGGCGGTGTCGAGGTCGTCCCGCAGAGCGATCTGGACTTGGACTCCGACTCCGGAGGATGCTTGGGCTGCGCGCATCTTGCGGTTGACGGTCTTCCTCCACTCCGTCAGGGTTGCCCATGCGGTCCCGAGGGCGGCGGGCAGTCGTCCGATGACGAAGTCGCGTAGTGCCGCCGCTTCGGCGGCGTCGAGGGCGGCTCGGGCTCTGTCGGCGAGGGTCTGCGCGCGGGTGGCCGCACTCAGGGGGTTGTAGGGGGTGTCCTCGTGGGTGAGGACGAAGGCTTCGAGCTGCTCGAGGCCGGCGGGCGGCTCGTCGCGGGCTACGGTCCAGGTCTGGGCCAGTTCCGCGCGCAAGGTGTCGTAGCGTTCGCCGAGGGTCTTCTTGGAGGCCGTGGGACGTCGGGCGAGGTGCTCTTCGACGGCGTCGAGGAGGTCGGGCCCGGCGGCGTCCTCGCGGAAACCGGCCCAGTCGGTGTCGGCGCCAAGGGCCTGAGCTGCAGGGGGCCAGGCGAGCAGGGCGGCTAGACGAGCCCGGGTGGTCTTCTGCTGGGGGCGCGCATCGTCCAGCCGTTCCCGGGCGGAGGCGAGCGCGAGGTCGCAGGCGGTG